>CANDKL010000165.1 GCA_947385255.1 uncultured Roseburia sp.
AAAAAGATTTTAGCATACTCATATTCAGGGATTTCCCAAAACGCCTCGGACGTGTGAACAGGTTTACTTCCCCCCAGTTTTCAAGCAAATCCTGGATCATGCCTGTCTTGTCGATGTAGTAAAATTCATCCTGGCGCAGCTTTTCAAAATCGTCAATCCCAATTGGAAGCTTCTTTATTTTACGTTCTTTCATGCTTTCCGCCCTCCTTACCGCCATTATCTTCATTTTAACAATTTTATACAGATCCGTCATCTGTTTTTTATGATATCAATCGCGTAAACTTACTTTCGGACTGGAGAGGCGACGAGACATCTCCTTTCCTGCGAAACAACTCAGCGCCCATCTCGTTTATTCTCCCAAAATCCCTCAAAATACACGTCTCTGAAAAATATACTTGTCACCCGGAAACACATACAAGCCATCCACATATGATAAAGTGTAATCAAACAAAATGGAGGTATTCAAATGAGTGACTTAGCAGCAACAAACTGTGGATGCGGAAATGATGGAGGATGTGGTTCTATCCTCTGGCTTATCGTCCTGATGTGTCTGTGCAACGGCAATGGCAGCGGCCTTTTCGGCGGCAGCAACTGCGGCGGCGGATGTGACGGCGGCAACAGCTGTATCTGGATCATCTTATTACTGCTCTGCTGCGGCGGATGCGGCAACAGCTTCTGCTAATCTGTAAGCAGAAGGGGGAATCCATCACGGATTCCCCCATTTCCAAAAAACGAAGCGTCGAAAAGCCGGTTTATACCGGCTTTTGCTGATGTAATCTTCTACCTCATAGCCCTGTTTTTGTCTTTTGGCATTCTGGCCGGATTTGCTGTATGTCCCTTTGCCGGATGCTCTCTTCTCTCCCTTTTCCTTTCTTCATACTTTTCCCTCATGCATTCCTCGTCCAGCTCATAAATCTCATCTCCATTGATCACCAGCCGACCCATGATTTCCACCTCTTTCTATCTGATAAGCACACCTCTTATTATATGCAGCAGGCTGCCCCTTTGTTCGAGGAGCCGTCCCGGACTCATTGTCATACATTTGCCCTATCCTTCATATCCTAATAAAAAAAGGATTTTTATGGAACAGGAGCATTCTGAATATACGCCAACTACCTTCGATGTCGAGACACAGTCCCGAAACATACAGATTTTAAAAAGTATCGTTCCCTATATGGAGGGTCCCAGGCAGCGAAATTTTGCAATGATGATCAAATTCTTAGAGCTCCGCAACGTCGCCTCTCTTTTTCATGAACAGCCAGCTTCCTTAAGCATGTGTTCCACGGATGACCCTTCCGAAAAGAGAATGCAGCTTTTGAATGATATCAAAAGATTCTGCACGCCTGCGGAACAGGATTCCATTGATATGATGCTTACGGCACTCCAGATGTTTTCCTCCTATGACACTTTTTTTCACACGCCAACCCCTGAATAGAAAGGAATACAGCCCTATGGACTTTGATTTTTTAAAAAACAATGATAGCTTCAAAAATATCTCACCGGAAAAAATGAACTTTCTGATGCAGTTCGCCGCACAGAACAAATCCGGCAATGCTAAAGAAATGTCCAATATGATTCTGAACGCCGTCAGCAATGCAAAAAAGGAGGGCATCCAGTTTACACCCAATGAGACGGATTTAATTATCGAAATATTAAAGCAGAACATGTCCCCGGAGGAGCAGCGGAAGGCTGACCAGCTTTTAAGCCTGATGCGGAATTTAAAACGGAATTAAACAAAGAAACGGCAGCCGTATCCATCTTTGGTTACGGCTGCCGTTATTCTGTTAAATCATTCATGCAAATCGTACAGCTTCATCGTCTCCGGATTCCGATACTCATGCTTTTCGTAATAGCCGATTAAACTGCCGTCATCCTTTCGCAAAGCTACCATATACACATCCTTATTTTGCTTTGTATTGTGATACGTATAGACCAGGTTGTTCGACGCAGAGCTTGCAAACCACGCCGCCACCTGGCGGATCTTTTCCTTCGACTGTGCGTTATGGCAGTCCAAAAGGCTCTTTCCCAGCAGCTCTCTTCCGCCGTATCTTTCATAATGGACTGCAGCCGCCGGATTCATATAAATAATCTCATGCTGCAGATTGCAGATTACAATCGCACTTTTGTCCTGCTCCAGAACGCTCTTAAAAAATGAAATGTCCATCCGTGCTCCTGCCTATTTTGCCACAATATTAATAATCCTGCCCGGTACGTAAATTTCCCGGATGATATTGCCCGAAAGCTTATCGCCAAGCGCCGCCCTGCCCTGTGCAATCGCCTCTTCCTTTGCACAGTCCTTTGGAAGCGTCACGGTTGCCCGCGTCTTACCGTTTACCTGTACCGCAATTTCTATCTTGTCATCCTCCATTGCCTTCTTGTCAAACGCCGGCCATCCGTTGTGAAATACGGAATCCTCATGCCCCAACTCCTGCCAGAGCTCCTCGCTGATATGCGGTGCAAACGGCGCCAGAAGCTGAATAAAGGTCTCCAGCGTTTTTTTGTCCACGCCGCCCTCTCTGGACATCTGTACCAGCTTATTGTTGTACTCCATAAAGCCGGATACTACGGTATTTAAGCTAAAGCTCTCCAGACGGAACGTAATATCATATACCAGCTTATTGCGTACCTTCACCAGCTCCTTCGTCTCCGCAACGGTTTTATCCTTCTGATCCATAACCAGATTCCAGAACTTCGTAATGAAACGATAAACGCCGTCAATGCCCCGGTCATCCCACTCTGAATCCAGCTCCGGAGGCCCTACGAACAATTCGTACAGGCGCAGGGAATCGCATCCGTAATCCCGTACCAAATCGTCCGGAGATACGACGTTTCCTTTGGATTTGCTCATCTTAATGCCGTTTTTCCCGGTAATCATGCCTTGGTTAAACAGCTTGGTGAACGGCTCGTCAAAATCCAGCACGCCGATATCGTGCAAAAACTTCGTGTAGAACCTGGAATACAAAAGATGCAGTACCGCATGCTCTACACCGCCGATGTACATATCTACCGGAAGGTATTTGTCCGCCTTTTCGCGGCTTAAAAGCTCCCTGTCATTTTTATTATCCACATACCGCAGGAAGTACCAGGAGGAGCCTGCCCACTGCGGCATTGTATTCGTCTCGCGCTTCGCCGGCCTGCCGCATTTCGGACAGGTCGTATTGACCCAGTCTGCGATATCCGCAAGAGGAGATTCTCCCGTCCCGGTTGGCTGATAGGATTCCACATCCGGTAAAAGCAGCGGCAGCTCCTCCTCGGGTACTGCAACTGCTCCGCAGTCCGGACAGTGTACAATCGGGATCGGCTCACCCCAATAACGCTGGCGTGAAAATACCCAGTCACGCAGCTTATAATTGGTCGTCTTCTTGCCGATTCCGCGCGCTTCTATCATCTCAGGGGCTTTTTCCTTAAGCTCTGCGGATTCCATGCCGTTCCAGTCGCCGGAATTTATCATCGTACCCGCCGCATCTGTGTAAGCCTCTGTCATATGCTCTATTTCTTTTCCATCCTTTGCAATAACCTGAATAATCGGAAGATCAAATTTCTTTGCAAATTCAAAGTCACGGTCGTCATGCGCCGGCACGCACATAATCGCACCTGTACCATAATCCGCCAGTACATAATCGGAAAGCCAGATTGGAACCTTCGCGCCGTTTAACGGGTTTATCGCATAGCTTCCGGTAAATACGCCTGTTTTTTCCTTGTCCTGCAGGCGGTCTACCGAGGATTTCAGAGAAGCCTTATAAATATAATCCTCCACTGCGGCCCTGGTCTCATCCGTCGCCAGCTCCTTTGCCAGATCATGCTCTGGCGCCAGCACCATAAAGGTCGCTCCATACAGGGTATCCGGACGTGTCGTATAAACGGTAATGCGATCTTCCCTTCCGTCTACCGCAAAATCAACCTCCGCACCGTGGCTCTTGCCAATCCAGTCCGTCTGCATCTTCTTGACCTTCTGGGGCCAGTCTAATTTATCCAAATCGGACAACAAACGCTCCGCATAAGCCGTAATCTTTAACATCCACTGTTTTAAATTCTTTTTGGTCACATCTGCGCCGCACCGCTCGCATTTACCGTTTACAACCTCCTCATTTGCAAGCCCCGTCTTACAGGAGGGACACCAGTTGATCGGCATCTCCTTTTCATATGCCAGACCCTTTTTAAACATCTGTACAAAAATCCACTGTGTCCATTTGTAAAATGCCGGATCTGTCGTATTAACCTCCATATCCCAGTCGTAAATCGCTGCAATTTCCTGAATCTGCTCCTTGATTTTCGCAACATTATCTGCCGTTGACTTCGCCGGATGAATCCCCATCTTAATGGCATAATTCTCTGCCGGAAGCCCAAATGCATCCCAGCCCATCGGATGAATCACATAATAATTCTGCATCAGCTTGTAACGGCTCCAGACGTCAGAAATGACATAGCCCCTCCAGTGGCCGACATGAAGACCGTTTCCGGACGGATATGGGAACATATCCAGGCAGTAATATTTTTTCCTGCTGCCGTCGTTTATATTGATTGGGCGATCCGCCCAGTTTTTGCGCCATTTCTGTTCAATGGCTCTGTGGTTATAAGGTGCTGCCATGGGATTTCCTCCTAAGAAAATGATTGAACTATTCGTTATTGGTTGATAGCTTTATGTATCCACTTAAGAATTTTATCATAAGGCCTGAATTTGTCAAGTGGATGCGGGATTTTGGGAACAGCAAAAGGAAGTCGGCAGACTCATTCCAGCACCGACTCCTTTAAAATCACCAGCACCTCATCTACCGGCGCTATACTTGTTCCTTTTCCGTCTGTTCCTTCGAAATATTTCTCCCCCGCTGATTCGAACAGCACGTAAATCTCTTCGCCTGCCAGCTCTATCTCCTCGGAGCAGGGCGGCATTTCGATCTTTTTCATGGGATGCCTCGGCTTCTGATCCATTTTTTCCAGTGACTCATAGACCTTGAGATAGGAGGATTTTCTTCTTCCATAGGAGGTGCTGACATACACCTTGCCGTCCTCATCCAATACAATTCCCTGTACCTTATCCGGAATCCGGCAGCTTTCTGCTTTCTTCAAGCCCTGAGCGGTAATCCGGTATGCGGTCATTTTAGAGCTCAAAAGCTTCGTATGCGTCGCCACCCATATTCTGCCGTTGTGATAGGCAATACAGGACGGCGTGTTTTCTACGGAAAATTCCTCAAACTGCGTGGAGCAGTCTACCACCGACTGCGGCATGCCCAGGGCTGCTTCCCTGATCGCTGCATAGGAAATGCGCCCTAATGTTTTACTGCCCGAATGGCAAACCCAAAGATAGGCCCCGTCAAAGGCGAGCCCGCCCATGTGGCTGTTCTTTTTGGTTCCGATGGACACAAGATATTCGCCGGTTTCCCGGTCGAATACGTGGATGCAGCCGAGTGCCCTGCCCTCCTTGCCGCTGTATGCGCTTACCAGCAGGTAATCGTCCGCGATGCAGAGCCCCTGCGGACACTGGCTGGTGTCTGTAATGCGTTTTTCTCTGGCATCGTTCTCTCTGGTGTACGGCATCCCCGGAATTTTTACTTTATTCAGAAAGCCGTATGTGCAGTCCTTAAGCTTTTTTTCTGTATGGTCTGACACTGCCGCATACTGATAGGGATACATCTGTATATTGTAGTCGCCATTGATGCGCTTCGTCCATTTGGCATACAGCTTATAATTTCCTGCCTGCCCGGCTTCAATTTTGTTTACCTTATACCGGAAGCTGCTGTCTGCATACCATCCGGCAAAATTATAGCCCTCCTTTATCGGCGTCTTAAGCTCCGCCGGCAAATCCTCCGATCCGTAGTAAATCCGGCTGTCCTCCGACAGGCTTCCTCCGTTCAGACAGTAGCAAAGCTCAAGCCCCTCCCATTCAAAGCCCTGTACCATCCCGTTTTTCTCCCATAAAATCCCCTGCTCTTCTCCAAGCCGCCCTGCCCGCAGCAGGTACGGATCCTGCATCAAAAACACCGCTATCAAAAATACAGCAAAACATTTCTTTTCTGCCCTGTTTGTCATGTCATAAATACCCCATTTCCCCAAACGGATGATTCAGAAAAACCGTGGTCCTTTCTGCTTCTCCTACAGAAAGAACCACGGTTATTTCTCTTATATATTAGTTTGCTGCTTCTTTCGTTTTTATTCTGCGCTGTCTAATTTATTTGCCCTGGCTGCAATTTCCTTTTCCTGGATATCGGACGGAGCCTGCTCATACCTTGCAAATTCGTAGGAGTAATCTCCTGCGCCGCCTGTCATGGAGCGGAGATCCGTGTTGTAGCCGTACAGCTCCATACTCGGTACGTCTGCAACAATTTCCTGCTTGCCGCCCTCAATCGGATTCATACCAAGCACTCTGCCGCGGCGTTTGTTCAGATCGCCCATAACGTCGCCGGTATAGGAATCCGGCACTACAACCTTTAAGGACACAATCGGCTCTAACAGAACCGGGGACGCTTCCATAAAGCCCTTCTTAAACGCCTGTCTGGAAGCGGTCTTAAAGGCCATTTCGGAGGAATCTACCGGATGGTAGGAGCCGTCGTAAAGCACTGCCTTAACGCCGACAACCGGATAAGCGGCCAAGGGTCCCTTCAATACGGCTTCCTGCACGCCCTTTTCTACCGCCGGGAAGTAGTTCTTCGGAACGGCTCCTCCGACAACGATCTGATCAAATTCATAAGCCTCCTCCATATTTCCGGAGGGTTCAAACGTCATCTTCACATGACCATACTGGCCGTGGCCGCCGGACTGCTTTTTATATTTGTATTCCACATCGGATTTCTTGCGG
>CANDKL010000166.1 GCA_947385255.1 uncultured Roseburia sp.
CGCGATATGAGGCTGTGACTGGAGTTCAGACGTGTGCTCTTCCGATCTGTTTCGCGGCAGCGGCTGACACGTCAGTTCCGGCAGATTATGAGACTGGAGAAAGTTGCGGCCATGATGACTGGGAGTTGACGGAAACCATTACACCCGCCACTGACAGCGAAGCAGGCATTGGTATTTACAGCTGCAACGTTTGCGGGGCAACTGTAAGCGGAGCGATCGAACCTACCGCCGCCACCGCGGAGGGGACAGAAACATGTACGCATGAAAATTATGAAACAATTGCGCGCACAAAGCCAACCTGCTGGATAGACGGTAACCTGACATACTATAAATGCTCAAATACCGCCTGTAACAAATACTCATTTACAACGTCCTTTAACCAAACCTACGACACGGAAGATGATATCACAGCAGCCGCAAAAATCCCGAAAGAGGATCACAACGGCTCCTATCAGCCAGCTGTAGAGCCAAAGTGCGGAGAAAAAGGATGGAAAGAGTGCTACTATTGTGAAAATTGCGGATACGCATATGACACTATGCGGGATCTGGTAGATGCCGTCGAAGAAGGCCAAGTGGAAGATACTGCTCACAAAAAATTGGCTGACTATGAAATTCCCGCACTGACGCATGATTATACAGAAACAGACACAAAAAAACCATACTCCGTCAACTGGAACAGCGTTGACGCCCCGGGTTTTGTTTACCAGGAAAATTCTGCCAACGGTGTAACCGTAGAACGCACCTGTAATAACTGCGGCCAAAAAGAACAGCCCACCAGCATTGTTGTTACACAGGAAATTCCTGACAATGCCAACTGTACCGAAGGGTTTGATATCACTTACACCCTGACTGCTACCTTCGGGGAAGAAACCGATCCAGATGCGCCGGCTGCAAGAGCTGCTAATACCTACTTGGCTACACATACAAAAAAGGTTGCAGCAGGCGAGCATAACATGAGCTATGTGTTCGATTGGTCCTCTTTCACACCAAAGGCAGATAAAAACGGCCATTTAGCATATGACAGCTCGGCTGCCGGAACAGTATCTGCAGTAAGAACCTGTACCGTATGTAAAGCAGTACAGGCAGTAAACGCAAATCGTGTTACGGTAGATCGCCCTGCAAACTATCCAGGTACGGATCCAATCGAAGTCAGCTGTACTGCAGACACCGACATCACATTTTCAGCAAAAGCATATTTTGACACAACAAACGACAGCGGTGAAACCGTAACCGATAATACAGGGGTCACCAGTACTTCTGTAAATCAGGACGTTACAAAAACTATTACAAAAGCGGCTCACAGATTGGACTATGTGGCAGGAAAAGCGGCGTCTTGTGACGAAGGCGGCAACATTCCGTACTTTACATGCAGCTATTGCCACAATCACTTTTCCGATTCCAGTGCTGATACACCGATGAAAGAAGGTGAGGAGGCTCTCCAGAAGCTGGGCCATAACTTTGGCATACCGAATATCAGCTGGGTAGACGAAAACGCATTAACGGCAAAGGCTGTATTTACATGTACCAGAGACGATTGCAAAGCAGTCATCACACGCCAGATCGGCAAGGACAGCATTGAAGAGCATCAGAATGTCGATGATAACACACAATGCGGAACGGAAATCAGCACCACCTACAAAGCCACGGTTTTATTTGACAAAAACGCGGTAGAAAAAAATGGCGACGTATATGTATATAATGAAGACAAAGCAAAAAATCCTATTCCGTATTCAGAAAATGGTTTAACAAAAACGAATAATGAAAAAACAGTAGTGCAGCATGTCCTTAAAGTAACGCCCTCCTGGGTTGATTCAGGGAGCGGCACAGATTACTCAAACGATCCGGAAGCAGGTGTATCTGTTGCTTTGAAATGCACGAAATGTGGAGGCACATTTACGCTTAGCAATGCACCGTCAGGCGCTCCAAGCATAGTAGAGAGTACCCTGTCCACAGATATTGTTGCGAACGAAAGTAGTGTAACACATGCGCTGGATGAAACCAATACCGGCAATGTACAAAAAACCTGCGAAAAAGACGGTAAAGAAATTTATAAAGTCAATGTAACTGTAAAATGCGAAGTGGTAGCAATAGGCACCTCTAACCGATATTCTTATACATTAGAATACGGCAAAGACGCCGCCGCTCCCCTCACGCTTGAAACAACGACAAAACATCCGGGGCATAACTACAAAGTATCCAGCCTGGAATGGCCCGCAGAAGAAAACACACCGGATGCACAGGCCGAAGGGGATAACGATCCGGTTACCGTTACAGCAACGCTGGAATGCCAGAATGACTGCCACACCGGCGACAATTCCCTGGAATTAACCGGCGATGAGGCAGGAGTTGTAGCAACAAATTCAACCAATCTGGATTACGGCTACAAAGCTGCCAAATGTACAAAACCCGGCATGGATGTCTGGACCGTAGAAGTAACTCATGAGAATAAGAGCGTATCTATGAAAACAGGAGTAGCAAACTATATCCAGAAAGAACATGCCAAATTAGGCCATAACTACGGCGCAGTCGTTTGGGATTGGTCTGCATTTGGCAAAGTAGGAAGTGATGGCAAATTAACTGAAATCACAAATCCAAACGGTAAAGTCTACGCAACTTATACGTGTAATCGCGGCAATGACTGTACTCTTGTAGCCGATGAAGGCGAAACCGGGGAAATCACCGATAACCGCGAATGGATGAAAAAGGTAGAAGCAACCGTAGCTCCGGTTATTGCAGAGGGCGCCACATGCGGAAGCCCCCTTACCTACAAAGCGTCTGTCGGAACAGGAGACAATGCAACAGACGACACCAAAGCCGTTGCAGGCGCCACCCTTCCGCACGACTGGTCGGATACCATTACATGGGGCGAGTGGGAACCGGTAACAGATGCGCAGGGCAACCCCGTTATGATAGATGCCATTGACGCAACCGTTACAACAGCAGAGGGCGAAGAGCCGGCAACCGTTAAAGTACCGCTCTACTCCATTACGGCAACACGTACCTGTAACCGCAGCTGCGGCGAAGGCGGAGAGCCGACGACAGAAACCATAACAAACTATGCAAACGGCGCAGCCGTAACCACGGGAAGCTATGTAAAAGTAACCGCTACTGCAACCGCCAAGAAAACATGTACGGCAAGCGGCAGGACGACCTATACGGCAACCGCAGTCTTTAGCAACGGTGAAGACGCCGATCCGACCGAAGTACCGAAAGCCGGTGTACCGTTCATTGCAACAGACCGTGCTACAGGCCACAAATATGAGGTCACCTGGAGTTGGAAAGGCGTTGATGTAAACGGCAAGGAAACCACAGTAACGGACGATATTGCGTCCTACACATCTGTAACGGCCACCAAAGCCTGCACCAATGAAGGGTGCGACAGAAAGCCCCTTACTCAGACAGTAAAAGCAGGGGATGCAAACTGGGATGAGGACGTTACATCCGAGCTTTCCTGCACCATGCCGGCAATCAAAACGTATACCGCTACCGTAGACTTCAACGACGGAAGCGGCGAGCTGTATTCTGACAATAACCAGATTACCAAAAATGCATTAGGACATAACTACAAGCCGGATTTCAAATGGGAAAAGAAAACAGATGCCGAAGGGAACACCACCTATGAGGCAACCTTAATGGAAATCTGCCAGAATGACAAAACAGATGTGAAACCATATGAAGGCGATATTGACGTCAAAGTGACAAAAGGTACCCTTACGCCTCCGACCTGTGTAACCAAAGGAGTACAAATCTGGAATGCATCCGCAACTCTTCCAGGAACAAACACACCGGTTACCGGCGAATACAAAGAAGAAATTGCAATTAACAGCACAGCCCATGACTTTACCGACGTAACCGTTGACTGGAGCAAGCTTGCGGAAACCAAAACAACCGCAGAAGACGGCACTATAACCTATACCTATTCTGCACCTGCAAGCCGTACCTGTAAAAATACGGATGCCGAGGGCACAGCATGTACGCACAAGGAAGATATCCCAGTTACAATTACATTAACGGCAGACAGCAAACGTCCAACCTGTACGGAAGCAGGAAATCTGACTTACAAGGCTGAGATAACAAACAATCCAAATAACCTGACACTTGCAAACCCGACAGAAGACAAAGGGGAAGTACCCCCTGCCGGCCACGCTCTGTCGCGTGTACCCGGAAGGGAAGGAGAATCCTGCACCGACCCGGCATATCCGACCCATTACCACTGCAGCGTATGCGGGAAGAACTATACCAGCTATGCTGCGGATGAAGAAATCACAATCGCAGAGGCACAGGGCCATATCTACGGTACTCCGAAATTTGTCTGGAGAGATAAGGATCAAAAGGAAGCACAGGCCGTTTTTGAGTGTACCAGGACAAACTGCCCGAACGATGCCGAAGGGCATACCAGGGTATTTGCGGCAATCGTTGACAAAGACCAGACTCCGTACAAGGAAGGCGAACAGACCTGCAGCACGTCTGCAACAGCGTATTACTCCGCAAAAGTAGATCTTTCAAGCCTTACGGAGGAAGAGCGCATCGGGTTTGGCAAAACGTCTTATTCCGGCGAAGTGGAGGCTCTGGAATTACCGGTTCTTCCGCATAATCTGGACGCAGACGGCAAATGCGAATGGTGTAAACAAACATTTACAAAAGTCGTATTCACCGGGAATAACACTATAATTGACACAAGGTTCTATGCACCGGATGCAACTGCTATCACGGATGAGCTTCCGACCGCTCCAAACCGTACCGGATTTACCTTTACAAACTGGAGCTTAGGTGACAATACCTATTTACCCGAGCAGAAAAACGAGCTGAAAGCGGCAATCGCCGGCTTATTAAGCAAAGGCGGCACCATCACCGTAACCGCCAACTATGACGCAGTTAAGACTACAGGAACGATTGAAGTAGCCTACGTCGGCGTTACCAAGGCCAACGACAAATATGAGAATATTGCGATTGGCTCCAACTATAAAGTAACCGCAGCCGAAACCATCGGGGCCGGCACAGATATGCGTTACTTCTCCCACTGGTCAGATAAAGCAGAGGGCGGAGCGGTGCTTGGCACAGGCTTATCCTATGAAGTTTATATTCAGGGTTCCGCAACCCGGGCCGTTTTCGCTGTCTATGTTGCCAACCAGGATGACATTGCAAAGGAAGCACCAACAATCGCCATGACCAACAAATACGCTTCTGTCGTAGATGGAGCGAACAAGGTATCCTTTACGGCAACCATGAGCGTACCGGACGCTTACACCGTACTTGACAGCGGTATTCTTTACGGAACCAGCACGGCAGTCTTTGTGACAAACGTCGAAGCTGCGCCAATTACGTTAGAGCATCCGGAAATCGGAACCAAGATTATTGTAAAAGCATTAAACGGCGTGAAGACCAATACGCTCTCCATCAAGGTGGGCACACGCGTTGACAAGCCTGTTTATGCAGTTGGATATCTGCGTTATCAGGACAAGAACGGTGAAATCAAAACCATCTATACGAACGTGGACAGCGCAGTATTTAACGATTTGAACCAATAAGCAATCTAATCCTGTATGGATTTATCCCGGCTTAGGAAGGAGGTGGGCGTTCATGGTAAAATATGAAACCCCCGAACAGGAAGTCATCTATTTTGAA
This sequence comes from uncultured Roseburia sp., assembly GCA_947385255.1. Taxonomy (GTDB): domain Bacteria; phylum Bacillota; class Clostridia; order Lachnospirales; family Lachnospiraceae; genus Roseburia_B. The sequence goes on from CANDKL010000166.1 coordinate 5,626, forward strand.
ACCGAAGACATTGTTACGATAAGCAATGGCGAAGACGACGGCGAGCTTCCGCCTGACGAAGATTAAAAAAACGGGCAGTATGATTTATCATACTGCCCGTTTTTTCTTCTGGGGACAACACGGACATAAATTTTTTTAATTCCGTTACAGCCATTTTCTGGTTTTGCAAGATGCATCCTCACCGCTTTTGACTTCAGATTGCAAAGCTTTTGGGTGGAAATCCTAATTTTCGGACTCCGGGCAGCATCCAACAGCTTCCAGCCAGCCCCTGCGGCAGTATTGGCGCAGGAAAAGTTTGTATTGAGAAATACGATAAGGATCGTTATAATAAAAACAGGAACAGGAAAACGGAAATACTGCTGCAGACGGCGGCATTTCTCCGAAAGCAGGGAGGGCATGAGCATATGGGACGGTACGTAAACCCCGGCAACAGCGCATTCCAGGTAGCGCTGAATTCAGAAATCTATATTGACAAGACAGGCTTAATCACCTACACCAACAGGGTTTTAGACACCAATAACGCCTTAATATGCAACAGCCGCCCCCGTCGGTTCGGAAAGTCAACGACGGCAAACATGCTTGCGGCTTATTACAGCAGAGGCTGTGATTCCGGCCCTTTGTTCCAGGGGAAAAAAATCAGCATGGACCGTGCATTTAAACAGCACTTAAACCGGTACAACGTGATTCATTTTGACGTGCAGTGGTGCCGTTCCAATGCCAAATCCGCGGAAGAAACGGTAAGCTATCTGGAAAACAGCATCCTCCATGAGCTGCAGGAAATTTACCCGGGCATACTGCCGGCAGGAGGCTGCCCGCTGCCGGATGCCTTAGATATCATCAACAACGCTGCCGGCCAAAAATTTATCATCATTATTGATGAATGGGATGCCCTGATCCGGGATGATGCCGAAAATGCAGCCGCCCAGGAGCGGTACATTGGATTTTTGCGGGGGCTGTTCAAAGGGACGCAGCCCACCCGATTCCTCCATCTGGCTTACCTGACGGGCATTTTGCCAATCAAGAAATTAAGAACACAGTCGGCTCTGAACAATTTTGATGAATTTACCATGCTGGATGCAAAGGTCTTTGCGCCCTATATCGGTTTTACGGCAGACGAAGTCCAGGGGCTATGCCAAAAGTACCACCGTGATTT
>CANDKL010000167.1 GCA_947385255.1 uncultured Roseburia sp.
TTCAGACGTGTGCTCTTCCGATCTTATGGTATTTCAGACAACGCTTTTTACTATCAGAATTCCATAACTGCCGTATCGCTCCCCGGCACACTGCGACGTATCGGCAAATATGCTTTTACAGGCTGCAAAAACCTCTCCTCTGTTACAGGAGGCGCTAATATCACACATTACGATATAACAGCCTTTGACAATACGCCTTGGTCAACGGACTCAGACTATGCCATACTCGGAAATGTCCTAATACGGTGCTCTCTGCAGCAGGAAGAAATTACCCTGCCGGACACGATAGAGCGGATTGCTCCCGGAGCATTTTCCGTCAATCACGCCATAAAGAAGATTCATCTGCCGGACAGTCTGACAGAAATTCCGGCCGAAGCCTTCTCGGAATGTGAAAACCTGATCGAAATCAGCCTGCCGCCCTCTTTAAAATCAATTGGAGAAGAGGCATTTTACCGAACTGGCCTTACCTCTGTTGAACTTCCGGAAAACCTGACAGAAATCGGACGCCTGTCTTTTGCCGGATGCAAAAGCCTGACAGAAATTGTGATTCCCGCGTCGCTAAACCAAATCGGAAATAACGCTTTTTCCGGAAGCGGCTTAACCTCCATTCATTTTGCCGGGAGAGAAGATATGTCCCTTGTAGAAGTATCCGTGCACTACGGCCTGCGCGCATTCAGCGGAATACCCGCATATGAAGACACCATCTTAAGCTGGTATACGGGCAGGCACTTCTCCCTTGAAAACAAAGACGGCACCTCCCGTCTCTCCATGATTGCCCGGCTAATGGCCAGAAGCACAATGGAATCCGGAGAAGTGCAGAACCTAAGAGACGCCTACGACTGGCTCTGCTCACACTGCGGATATACGACCGACGTCGGCTATCACTATTCCTACGCAGACGGCCCGTTTTTCTACGGTGTAGCATCCTGCCAGGGCGTTGCTCTGGCCATGAGAGCCTTCCTGGATGAATTTGAGCTGCCAAACTACATGCTATTCGGTGTTGTAGACGGCGACTATGGCCGCCGCAGCCATGCCTGGAATCAGGTATGTATAGGCAGCACCTGGTATCACATTGACGCGACAGACACCAAAAAAGGCGATTACCGCAATTATATGAGAAATGACAGAGAATGGGAGAATCTGGGAAATTACACCTGGGATGAGGAGACGGCAGACAGAAGGCAGACAGAAGTATTAAACGCATATATTCCCCACCAGGAGAACGTAACGCAGCCCCTGACCTTCACACTGCAGGATGACGGCACCTACCATGTAACGGACTGCTATATGTACCAGAAAGGGGATATCGAAATCCCCGCTGCATACCAGGGCAAACCAGTTACCGGTATCGGCAAATCTGCATTCGCAAACTGCTATTGGTTAAAAAATATCACCATCCCGGAAGGAATCCAAAGTGTCGGAAACGGCGCCTTTTCCGGCTGTATCGCACTGGAAAAGCTGGTATTCCCTTCTACCTTAAAGGAACTGGGCAGCAGCGCCTTTACACGCTGTCTCCTTTTAAACGAAGTGGATTTATCCGCTGCGTCCATCCCGGAGGTCGACAGCGGATCCTTTGCCGACACAGCAAGCCTCCATGTCCTAAGGCTTCCGGCAATGGCTTCCGTCGGCAGCGAGCTCTTTAACTGGAAGCCAATCATCAACAGCCTCTCCGGCACCGTAAAGCTGCATATTTACGGATACACCGGAAGCGCTGCCGAAGCTCTTGCAAATGAAAACGGCTATGACTTCACCTCTGTAGGAACAATGAAGGAACAGACTGTAACCGGCATCCGGGAATCCTATACCCTTTACGAAGGCTCAAATGGTATCACGATTGAAGCAGTGGCTTCCGCCGGAGGCACGCTGACCTATTCCTCCGCGGATGAAAGCATTGCCGTCGTCAGCGAGGATGGGCATATCCGGCCAAAAGGCATAGGCGAAACCGAAATTACAGTTACGGCAGGCCGATCCGGACAGTACGGGCTCGCGTCAGCTACGGCAAAGGTTACCGTAATCCCCAGGCTGCCGCAGGAAATCACCGGCGTAGAGGATTCTTATAGTATATACGCAGGCTCCGAAGGCGTCGTCCTTACGGCTTCGGCCACGGGAGGCGGAGCAATTACTTATACTTCAAAGAACTCCTATGTTGCAAGAATTACGGACGACGGCCATATCATGCCGGTAAATGCCGGAACGGCGGAAATTGAAATAAAGGCTGCGGCAACTGAGCAGTATCAAAAGACTGTAAAAACCATCCAAATTACAGTGCTTCCACGGCAAAACCTGGAAGATTTACAACCGGAAGTCACCCTGACACCTGCCACCTTTACCTATGACGGCAATATCTGCCGGCCCGACCTCACGATCACTCTTGCAGGTGAGCTGCTGGAAGCCAACAGGGATTACACCGTATCCTATCCCGAAAGCATACTGCCCGGCATATATCAGGTAAAAATTATGGGAAAAAACACCTACAGCGGAACCGTGAAAGCCGAGTATGAGGTCATGAAACGCCCAAACAGCATTACAGGCTTACAAGATTCTTACACGGGTATTGTCGGAGAAACGCTGGAGCTGCATCCGATAACTGCCGGAACCTGCCGGTTTTATTCGGAAAACAAACTCATTGCTTATGTGGGCGTCTCCGACAATCAGATTCATTTCCGCAGCGCCGGAACTACAACATTTACTGTCATCACTTATGGAACAAATACCGATGAAGAAGCCCAGTTTACCTTTACCGTAACCGTACAAAACAAGGATAACGGCTCCGGCGGCAACAATTCCGGAAACGGCGGTTCTGGCAGCGACGGCGATTCCGGCGGTAACAATTCAGGAGACGGCAACGGTTCCGGCGACAATTCCGGAAACGGCAACGGTTCCGGCGGCAGCAATTCCGGAAACGGCAACGGTTCCGGCGGCAGCAATTCCGGCAGCGGCAACGATTCCGGCGGCAGCAATTCCGGCAGCGGCAACGGTTCCGGCAGCAACCCGTCTGCAAACAAAATAACCAGACTTGCCCAGCCCGCCTTACAAGCTCCTGCCATCGCCGCGAAAGGCATCACGGTAAAATGGACTCCCGTACCGGATGCCTCCGGCTATACCATTTACCGCAAGCTTGCCAAACCAAACATGGCATGGGCAAGGCTTGCCTCTGTATCCGGCAATACAGCCTCCTGTTACACGGATACCTCCGCCGCAAAAGGCACGCTCTACAGCTACACCGTGCAGGCCACATACGGCACATTGAAAAGCACCTACGATACAACCGGGCGGCAGGCGCTTTTCCTAAGGGCCCCTAAAATAACCAAAGCAAAAAGAAACGGCCCCAAAAAAGCGACCGTCACCTGGAAGAAGGTTTCACAGGCCGGCGGATATCAGATACAGTACTCTGACTCCCCTGCATTTAAAAAAGCCAAAACCTCCCGCTTTTCGGCCACCAAAAAAACCGGCGTTATCTCAAAGCTTAAGAAAAAGAAGCCCTGCTATATCCGCATCCGCGCCTTCCGGAAGGAATCCGGCAAGACATGGTACAGCGCTTATAGCAAGGCAAAGAAAATAAAGCCTTAACAGAGTCCCAAAACTATCCCGTGGAAATCCCTGTTTTTCCATACAGGATTTTCCACGGGATATTCTTATCTTCCTGTTTTTCCATCTCTCATCGGTTTAAAAGCAAAAGAACCGATAATCCGCCCGCTACCACCACGGTAACAATCGCGGCCAAAACCGTAAAAGCGGTATTTACCCGCTTTTCATCCCGGAATATTTTTACAACCATCCAGTAAATAAAAATTCCCAGAATTCCGCCGCAGGTATTCGTGATTACATCTGTAATATCCGTTTTCCCCACTGCCAAAACATATTGAAGAACCTCTAATATCAGACTTGCCAGAAAAAGAATCACACACCTTATTTTGAAATCCTTCCCATATTTCAGCATCCCTAAATAAATCCCAAACGGCACAAAAATTGCAACATTTTCCAGAACCTCTTTCAAATGAAAATTCCCGCCGATTTCATTTTCATAATAAAACGGTATCAGATTAACGCTTCGGATTGTATCAAGACCACGAATGGAAAATCCCAGCTTGAACAAAATAATCCATACCAACAGCAGCAGATAAATGATTTGTTTCGCTAATATGTTACCAGACTTTCTTTTAGAAATTCCGATAAAACCTATAAAAATTTCTTAAAATTATACTGTATTTCAGAATTTCTCAACCCGGATAAGCTTTCTAAAAACAAAAAAAAGACAGCCGGACGATTCTCCTGCTAAGAAAACCTTCCGGCTGCTCGATCCCTTATTTTTTCACTGAAGCCTTTACCGCATTGCTGAACGGACTATACATTCCGTTCTTCAAGACTATAATCTTATAATAATACTTTTTATTCTTTTTCAGCTTCTTTTGATCCGCATATGCTGTCCTTCCCTGCTTTTTCACGGTCTTCAAAAGCTTATACTTCCCGTTTTTGCTGTCGGCGCGGTAAATCAGATATGCCGAGGCTCCCTTTACCTTCTTCCAGGAAAGTTGAATGTTACCTCCCTTTTGTGCCTTTGCCTTAAAATTTTCCGGCGCTTTCGGCAGCTTTATGGACTTTCCTGCCCCAAAATCTGCATCTGCAAATTTCGCCGGTTCTCCTGAAATGGCTTTTACCATATAAACCGCCGTTTTTCCGCCTGCAGGATTGGAATCCGTATACGTCGTTTCTTTTACGGCAGCAAGCTTTCGCAGCTTACCTCCCACCTTACGGTAGATCTCATAGGAAGAAGCATGCTCCGTTTTGCTAAACTGTATGCGAACACCTGCTTTCGTGCTGGATACGCGCGTCACATCGGAAGCCGTAAGCACTGCCGGAGACGGATTTTTTATGGAATCGGAATCCGTGCTCTGTCCGGGATCCGGATCCGGCTTGGGATCGGGATCCGGTTTCGGATCCGGGTCTGGATCGGGATCCGGGTCTGGATCGGGTTTGGGATCCGGCTTGGGATCCGGATCCGGCTTGAGGCTCTGCACCTTCTCAGAGGCCGTGCCAAGGAGCGATTTCAGCAGCTTCGCATCCTCTGCTTTCACCTCCACGGATATCACCTTTCCCACATCCGCTTCCGTCAGCAGATATGCCTCGTCAGATGCGCCCGGAATACGTTCTCCATCTGCCATCCACTGATAGGTAAACGTCTTCGCATTGCTGTCCTTTACCTGTGCCGTAATTTTTTCTCCGACCTTCATCGTTCCCGCAATGGAGACGGTTCCTTTCAACACATCATATCCGGACGCCGTGCCGTATACAAAAGCCTGATGCAGAAATGCCTCCCGCCGTTTCAGAAAATTCCGCAGAAAATCAACGCTTTCGGTAAAATTCCTGCCATTTTGTATTCCTGTAACCGTATGGCGCAATGCATCCGGCCAGACAATAAAATTCATCTCCGCCGAGGCGGACAGCTCCTTCTGATATTCCGTAAGCGTTTTTAGCTTCTTTAGGGAGTCGTTTTCCTCTTCCTCCAGGCAAGCCCGGATAATCGGGTAAAATATATCGTTCCACTGCTCTGTCACAAGCTTTTTCACCGATTCATACTGCACCGCCTGCGCTAAAATATTGAAACCGCCCACATTGTAAATCTGCGCCCGGTTCGCCCACCATACCTCAGGATCGCTTAAATTCACTCCGTCCCGATAGCCGTAATTGCCGGTTGACATATCAAAATCCCATACCGGGGCCATATGAAATTTTCCGTCTCCCGCCGCATCCGAATCCTTGTAAAGATAAAAGCTCGTAATGCCCGTATCCAGATTCAGGCTATATTCCTGAAGCAAATACATCTTTGCGACAGACTCCTCGTCAATATACTCGGAAAAATGCTTTCCCTTTGCATTGTACCCGGTTTTGGAATAAATGGCATCCTCCATCTCCTGGTACAAATCCGCAATATAGTTGATCTGATTCTCAGACACATACTCCGGCGCCTTCATCGTCACGGCCTGCCCTATCGTTGTCACAAAGCCGCAGGCCTCCGCCTCATAACGATCGTTTAATTCCACCTCTATCAGATAACCGCCTGTAATATCCTCCGGATCCTTTGGAATATTCACCCATTTCCTGGTTCCTCTCCGATACTGCAAAACCCCGCCTGCCGAATAGGAATCCAGATCGTCTGTATTCACCTTTTCCGTCGCCTTTTCCATGTCCGTAATGTCGACCCGGTTCTTGCCGATTTCCACCTTTTCCGTCATCAGATAGGCGCCGTTATAGATACCGTTCAGGTACAAATCCACCGTCTGGCTGTCCATGGTAAACGGAATTCCCGCTTCCTCTGCCAGATGATACACCACATGATTCCGCAGCAGTGAGGTGTCCGCATAATTGGCCAGCAAACACCATCCCTTGGCACTCCCCATACCCAGAAGGTCAGCCGATTCATCCAGCTTGATGTTATATGGCTTCTTTGCCATATCCCAGGTAGCGTTTCCTCTGCCCTTGATATGCTTCAACGCCCCCTGATAGTCCAAAGACCCGTCGCCGCGCACCAGCAGAATATCGCCCTTTTCCTTATTGGACTTACTGGCATGAACCTTGTCCATCGTACCGGACTCCGTGTCGATAAACACCGCCGCAACCTCCGCCGATTGTTTCACGCCGACAGAAACCTCTTTCCCGTTCCCGGCCTTAATCACCAGCTTGCCGCCGTCCTCCGGCAGCTTTATCAAATCGCCGCTATGTATCTGCTCTCCGTTTACCGTTACAGAGCCTTTCTGCGGCACATACTC
>CANDKL010000168.1 GCA_947385255.1 uncultured Roseburia sp.
ACCGACATATAAGAACTTCTAAAGAGATAATCTAAATTCACCATAAATTTTATTTAAAAACTTTCTGTATTGAAATTCTTCTGCGCCGTAGAGAGCATCAGCTTAATCCGGTTGAGCTGGTTAACCTCGCTTGCGCCCGGATCGTAGTCGATGGCAACAATATTGGCAAGCGGATACTGCTTGCGGAGCTGTTTGATAACGCCTTTTCCGACAACGTGGTTGGGCAGGCAGCCAAAGGGCTGGGTGCAGACGATATTTGGTGTGCCCGTGTGTAAAAGCTCCAGCATTTCTCCGGTTAAAAACCAGCCCTCACCGGTCTGGTTGCCCAGAGAAACGATCTCCTTCGCATAGGAGGCGAGCTCGGAAATCCGTGCAGGCGGCGTGAAGCGGCTGCTTATTTCGAAGGCGTCTCTGGCGGCCCCTCTGAGCCATTCAAAGAACTGAATGCCCAGATTGGCGTTTCGGGCGGCCTTTTTTTCCTTGCCAAGGTGCGCCACCTGGAAGTTCTGGTTATAAAACGTATAGAGCAGGAAGTCGGTCAGGTCCGGAACGACGGCTTCTGCGCCTTCTGCTTCAAGCAGATCGACCAGATAATTGTTGGCGGCAGGCAGAAACTTGACGAGGATTTCACCGACGATGCCGACACGCGGCTTTCGGACGTTCGTAAGCGGCAGGGTGTCAAAGTCGTTGATGATCTCCCGGCACATTTTTTTGTAGCTGTGGTGGGAGAGTATTTTGTCCTGCGATACGAAGGCAATGACCCGTTTGCGCCATTTGTCATGCAGCGCATTGGCGGAACCGGGGACTTTTTCATACGGCCTGGTACGGTAGAGGCAGCGCATGAAAATGTCGCCGAATATCAGGGCGTAAAGCCCGCGCTGGATGACCGGAAGCGTGAGTTTAAAGCCGGGGTTCTTTTCCAGTCCGCTTAAATTAATGGAAATGACCGGAACGTCCGGGTAGCCTGCTTTTTCCAATGCGCGGCGGATGAAGCCGATGTAATTGGAGGCCCGGCAGCCTCCGCCTGTCTGGGATATGAGGATCGCTGTCCGCTCCATATCGTATTCGCCCGAAAGCACCGCGTCCATAATCTGGCCGACGACAATCAGGGAAGGATAGCAGGCGTCGTTGTTGACAAACTTTAAGCCTGTGTCTACGGCCGTCCGGTCGTTGCTGTTTAAAACCCGGATGAGATAACCGGAGGCACGGAATGCCGGCTCTAACAGCTCAAAGTGAATGGGCGACATCTGCGGGCAGAGGATGGTGTGTGTTTTCCGCATCTCCTTTGTAAATACGGTGCGGCTGTAGCTGGAGGGAACAATACTGCGGCAGCCGGCGCACTGCTTTTTCTCACGGACACGGATGGCTGCGAGCAGCGAACGGATGCGGATGCGCGCTGCGCCCAGGTTGTTGACCTCGTCGATTTTCAGACAGGTGTAAATCTTGCCGGATTTGGATAAAATATCGCTGACACAGTCGGTTGTAACGGCGTCAAGCCCGCAGCCAAAGGAATTTAACTGAATCAGATCCAGATTTTCCTGTGTTTTGACATATTGGGCGGCCGCGTACAGCCTGGAATGGTACATCCACTGATCCATGACAATCAGCGGCCGTTCCGGCTGCATCAGGTGGGAAATGGAATCCTCCGTCAAAACCGCAAGCCCGTAGGAATTGATAAGCTCCGGAATGCCGTGGTTGATTTCCGGATCCACATGGTAGGGGCGCCCGGCTAAGACAATGCCGCGCCGTCCGGTCTGCTTTAATTCCGAGAGCACCTCTTCCCCTTTGCGCCGGATATCCTCCCGGGCAGCGGAAAGCTCCTCCCAGCCGGCTTTGGCTGCAGAGCGGATTTGCTCCTCCGGTAATTGAAATTCACGCGTAAAGACCTTTACCAGCTCCTGCTCTAAGGCGTCATAATTGCCGAAGCTCAGAAAGGGGCTTAAAAACCGCATCTGGCCAGAGGTGATGGCGTCTACGTTGTTTTTGATATTTTCCGCGTAGGAGGTGACGATCGGGCAGTTAAAATGGTTGTTTGCATCCGGGAATTCGTTCCTTTCATATGGAATGCAGGGATAAAATATAAAATCTACGTTTTTGGCGACAAGCCAGGATATATGGCCGTGCGCCAGCTTTGCCGGATAACATTCCGATTCGCTGGGGATGGAATCAATGCCCAAATCGTAAATTTTGCGCGAGGACTGCGGTGAAAGCACGACGCGAAATTGTAAGGTCTTAAAAAAGACCGCCCAAAACGGATAGTTTTCATACATATTTAACATACGCGGAAGGCCGACAACGCCGCGGGAAGCCTTTTCCACGGGCAGAGGCGGGTAGGCGAACATGCGTCGGTTCTTGTAGGCGAACAGATTTGGAACCTCCTCTTTTTTCTTCTCCTCTCCGAGACCGCGTTCACAGCGGTTGCCGGTAATGTACTGCCTGCCGCCGGAAAAGCGGTTTATGGTCAGAAGGCAGTGGTTGGTACATAAGGGGCAGCGCTTTAACTCGGTATCAAACGTCAGCGCACGGATTTCGTCAATAGAAAGCATCGTTGTGTGCGGATGTTCCCCGTAGCGCTCCTTTGCAATTAAAGCTGCGCCAAAGGCTCCCATAATGCCTGCAATATCGGGGCGCACTACCTGACAGCCGGAAATCTGCTCAAAGCTTCTTAATACGGCGTCATTGTAAAACGTACCGCCCTGTACGACGATGTTCTCTCCCAGATCGGAAGCGTCCGAAAGCTTGATGACCTTAAACAGCGCATTTTTGATTACGGAATAGGCCAGTCCGGAGGAAATGTCCGCAACGGAAGCGCCTTCCTTCTGCGCCTGTTTTACCTTGGAGTTCATAAAAACGGTACACCGTGTGCCGAGATCAATCGGATGCCTGGCAAACAGCGCTTCTTTTGCAAAGTCCTGTACGGAATAGTTTAAGGATTTGGCGAAGGTTTCGATGAAGGAGCCGCATCCGGAGGAGCAGGCCTCGTTGAGCTGCACGCTGTCCACCGTTTGGTTTTTAATTTTGATGCACTTCATATCCTGTCCGCCGATATCCAGGATACAGTCTACCTTGGGATTGAAAAATGCGGCGGCGTAGTAATGAGCAACTGTTTCCACCTCGCCCTCCTCTAACAGAAGGGCAGCCTTTAAAAGCGCTTCTCCATATCCGGTCGAGCAGGCGTGTACAATCTGCGCACCCTCCGGCAAAAGGCCGTAAATATCTTTCATTGCGCCGATCGCCGTTACAAGCGGGCTTCCGTTGTTATTGTGGTAGAAGGAATATAACAGGGAGCCGTCCTCCCCGATTAAGGCGACCTTCGTTGTGGTAGAGCCGGCGTCAATTCCAAGATAGCAGTTTCCCTGATAGGCAGCAAGCTCGGCCGTTTTTACATGATGACCGGAATGCCTTTCCCGGAAGCTTTCGTAAGCGGCTTCGTCTGCAAACAGCGGATCCAGCCGTGCAACCTCAAATTCCATATGAATATCAGAGGACAGCTTCTTTTGCAGCTCTCCTAAGGAGGTGACGCAGTCCTCCTTGTAATTTAGCGCAGACCCGATTGCAGCGAACAGATGCGAGTGCTCCGGCTCAATGGCATGCTCTTTATCCAGCTTTAGGGTTCGCTTAAAGGCCGACCTAAGCTCCGATAAAAAGTGCAGCGGCCCGCCCAGGAAGGCCACATGGCCGCGTATCGGCTTCCCGCAGGCCAGTCCGCTGATGGTCTGGTTGACAACGGCCTGGAAAATAGAGGCGGACAGGTCTTCTCTGGTAGCGCCTTCGTTGATCAGCGGCTGAATGTCCGTCTTGGCGAATACACCGCAGCGCGCGGCAATCGGGTAAATCTCCTGATAGCTCTTGGCATATTCATTTAAGCCCGCGGCGTCGGTTTGAATCAGAGACGCCATCTGATCGATAAAGGAACCGGTTCCTCCGGCGCAGATGCCGTTCATGCGCTGCTCCGCATTGCCGTTTTCAAAGTAGATAATTTTGGCGTCCTCTCCGCCGAGCTCTATGGCAACATCCGTCTGCGGCGCATAGTCCAAAAGAGCGGAGGAGACGGCTACGACCTCCTGTACAAACGGCACGGCAAGGTGCTTGGCCAGCGTCAGTCCGCCGGAACCGGTGATTACGGCGGCAAGCCGTTTGTCGCCGACCGTATCGCAGGCCTTTGCTACAAGAGAGGCCAGGGTTTCACGGATATTGGCAAAATGGCGTTCGTAATCGGAAAAAACCAGTTGGTTGTTTTCGTCTAAAACAGCTACCTTCACGGTTGTGGAGCCGATGTCAATACCCAGCTTATATGTATTTTTGCTTTCCATAAATATCACCTGTTACTTCTTATTTAGATGTAATTTTTTTACAAACAAACTGTATTATACGACAGGATACGACAAAAGACAAATAAATTTTTTAGAAAATGAGTGTTAAAATTCCTTAGCTGGAAACGGGAACCACATGTTGTGGGGCAGAATATAATAAAGTAAGTATGTTATATGGAGTTTATGATGGAATGTAGAGGAATTATTCATGTAGTCCGGGAGGGAGATACGCTTTATACGCTGAGCAAAAAATATCATGTACCGCTTTTGCAGGTGATGTATGCGAATCCGTTTGTGGATATTTATAATTTACAGGTTGGAGATGAGATCTGCGTGCCTGTTTCGCTGCGGGGAAGCAGGGAGGAAATGTAGACCCAAGGAAAAGCGGTGGTTTTGGATATGCAGACTGGAAGAAGGATCCAAAACAGGACGTTGACAAAGCCACCGGAAAAAATTATAATGCTCTTAAACTATAAAAAATAAGGGCGGATAGCATATGAATCATTTCTTGAACAAGCTGGAACGAAAAATAGGCAGGTATGCGGTGCCGAATCTGATTCTTTACCTGCTGGGAGGATACGCAGCTGGCTTTGTGCTGTATTACGCTGCGCCGGGCGTGCTGAACCTGCTCACCTTAGAGCCGTATTATATTCTGCATGGACAGGTCTGGCGGCTTGTTACCTGGCTGCTTGTGCCGCCGGATACAAGTATTTTATTTACGGTCATTATGATGATGCTCTATTATCAGCTGGGAATGTCGCTGGAACGGACCTGGGGGACGTTCCGGTTTAACGTCTATATATTCGGCGGGATTTTTTTTACGGCGCTTGGAGCGTTTATCCTGTATGGGGTGTTCTATGTGATGTACGGGGCGCCGCTGACAGGAATGGGCGGATTTTTTACCACGAATTATATCAATATGGGAATTTTCCTTGCATTTGCCGTGTGCTTTCCGGAGATGCAGGTGCTTTTGTATTTTATTATTCCGATTAAGATGAAGTGGATGGCGGCTATTTACGGCGTATGGGTTGTATTCAGCCTGATTCAGACGAACTGGGCCGGCCGTGTGGCGATTATTATGTCGCTTTTGAATTTTATCCTGTTTTATTTTTCGACCCGGGATTACCGGAGGATCTCACCGCAGGAAATTCACAGACGGCAGAGCTTCCGAAGCCAGGTGCGCAGATCCAGGGCGAACAACGGCGTGACCAAGCATAAATGCGCCGTCTGCGGACGGACGGAGTTAGACGATCCGAGCCTGGAATTTCGTTTCTGCTCCAAATGCGACGGGAATTATGAGTATTGCCAGGATCATTTGTTTTCGCATCAGCATATCCACAGAAGCTAGGCCGGGGAACGGATGATGGGAAATACCATTTTATTTTTTGAATCCAGAGATTTGTGCTATGAATCCAACCGGTACTTTGTGGAATGCATGGCGGAAGCCTTTGAACAGCTGGGGTATCCGGTGGAGATCTGCGATCTGTCAATCGAGCTGGAGGAGCGGCTGGAAGGGATTTTAAAACGGCGCGGGCAGTTTCTGGCCGCGTTTGACTTTAATTCCCTTCTGCCCAGAATGGAAATGGAGGACGGGACACCGTACATAACGGCTCTTGGTGTCCCGTTTTTTAATTATCTGGTGGATCATCCCCTGTATCACCATGTGGGGATCAAGCGGAGCTTTCCGGGGTATTCGATCCTCTGTATCGACGTCTGCCACAGACGTTATATCAAGGAATATTATCCGCATATCAAACAGGTCTTTTTTCTGCCGCTTGGCGGGATGAGAGCAGATATCAAGCGGCAGAGGCCAAAGCGGTTGGAGCTTCTTTTTTTGGGAAGCTATGAATCGGAGAAGGAGCTGTACCGGGAGATAACGGACTGCTCCGGGGCGCACAGGCAGGAGCTTTTTGCCCTGGTGGAGCAGATGGATGCGGACCGGGAGCTGACGCAGGAGAAGGCGCTTTTTCGTTTTCTGAAGGAGAAGGGCGAGGAGGTCGGCCGGGAAGCGTTTGCAAAAAAAATGAATGCGGATTATCTGGCGGACAAATACCTCAGAAATTTGAGGCGGCGTGAGGCCGTAGAGGCTGCGGCCAGTGCCGGTGTGCCGTTTACGATTCTGGGAGAGGGATGGGAGCGTCTGCCGGATTTGGGCGGGCATGTCACGGTACGGCCGGGGGTCGGGTTTGCAGCCTCTCTCCAGATCATGGCCAGTGCCAGAATGCTTTTAAATGTGACGCCGGGGTTTTGCGGAGGGCTGCATGACCGGGTGTATTCCGCCATGCAAAACCGGGCGGTCTGTCTGACGGAGAACAGCCGCTTTGCGAGGGAGCGGCTTAGAGACGGAACAGATGCGGTTTTGTATGACAGTAAGGACCTGCATACCCTGACGGAAAAAATAGCAGACCTGTATGCACATCCAGAGCAGACGGAACGGATTGCAGAA
>CANDKL010000169.1 GCA_947385255.1 uncultured Roseburia sp.
CGACCTTCAGCTTGCCGCCGATGCTGGCGTCGTTGTTTACCACCTCGGCCACGCTGTTGATCAGCTTAATCGTAAGCTTCGCAATCTTATAGCCCGCCGCAGCCTTTGCGCCGAAGATAAAAGTACGCGGATAAAACTCGCGATCCGGATGCTCCTTTAATTCATTGTACAGGTACATAATATGAAGAATATTCAACAGCTGCCGTTTATACTCATGCAGACGCTTAACCTGCACGTCAAAAACAGACCTTGGATCGACGTCAATTCCATTGTGCTCTTTGATATATTTCGCAAGACGTACCTTATTCTGGTATTTGATATTCATAAATTCATGCTGCGCCTTTTCGTCGTCCGCATACAGGGCCAGCTTTTCAATCCGGCTCAGATCCGTAATCCACTCTGCGCCGACATGCTTTGTGACCCATTCTGCCAGAAGCGGATTGCCGTGCAGAAGGAAACGCCTCTGTGTAATACCGTTCGTCTTGTTGTTAAACTTCTCCGGGAACATCTCGTAGAAATCTTTTAATTCCTGGTTTTTCAAAATCTCTGTATGCAGCCTTGCCACACCGTTGACCGAATAGCCTGCCGCAATCGCAAGATGCGCCATCTTCACCTGACCGTTGTAGATAATCGCCATACGCTCTACCTTACCGTTGTCGCCCGGATACCGCTTCTGGATTTCGAGAATAAACCTGCGGTTGATCTCCTCGACAATCTGGTAGATCCTCGGAAGCAGACGGGAGAAAATCTCAATTGGCCATTTCTCAAGCGCCTCTGCCATAATGGTATGATTGGTGTACGCACAGGTCTTCGTCGTAATATCCCACGCATCCTCCCAGGCAAGATCCTCTTCATCCACCAGATACCGCATCAGCTCCGCCACGGTAACGGTCGGATGCGTATCATTTAACTGGAATACAACCTTCTTCGGCAAATCGTGAATGTCGGAATGGTTCCTCTTAAATCTTGCAATGGCACGCTGCACGCTGGCCGACACAAAGAAGTACTGCTGTTTTAAGCGAAGCTCCTTTCCTGCGATGTGGTTGTCGTTCGGATAAAGCACCTCTACCAGGTTCCTCGCCAGGTTCTCCTGCTCCACTGCCTTATGGTAATCCCCCTTGTCAAACGAATCCAGCTCAAAGCATTCCGCCGGTTCCGCATCCCAGATCATTAACGTATTGACCATATGGTTGTTGTAGCCCAGAATCGGCATATCGTACGGTACGGCACGGACTAACTGGTAGCCCTCCTGCTGGAATTTCACCCTGCCGTCCGGCGTATTGACCGCGCGTACATAGCCGCCGAACTTCACCTCAAAGGTATGCTCCGGCCTTCTTAACTCAAACGGATACCCGTCTCTTAACCAGTTGTCCGGTACCTCAATCTGAAAACCGTCCTCGATTTTCTGCTTAAACATACCGTAACGGTAACGGATACCGCAGCCGTATGCAGAATAACCCAGCGTCGCAAGCGACTCCATAAAGCAGGCCGCAAGCCTGCCAAGCCCGCCGTTGCCAAGCGCGGGATCCGGCTCCTGATCCTCGATCACGTTGATGTCAAGCCCCATCTCCTCCAACGCTTCGGCAACCTCCTGATACGCGGTCAGGTTGATCAGGTTATTTCCTAAGGCACGGCCCATCAAAAACTCCATGGACATGTAATAAACCACCTTGGGATCCTGCTTTTTCATACTGTTCTGCGTTTCCATCCACTGGTCAATGACAACCTCCTTCACCGCATGGGATACCGCCTGAAAAAGCTCCTGCTTAGACGCTTCCTCCAGGCTCTTGCGGTAAAGGGAACGCACATTGTCCTTCACCTCTTTTTTAAATGCTTCCTTGTCAAAAATTGCTGTTTCCATAACTGTTCAGATTTCCTCCTTATCCAGCTTCTTTACTTCCAGATTCACTTGTTCGCCGTTGATGCTCCAGGACTTTTCATAGCCGCCGAGCCTGCCGGAGGTAATGCTTACTGCCAGCACCTCCGCCTGAATGGTTTCCTGATTCCGTTCAAAAACTCCGGCCGCCTTCCCGTCGGACTGGTAAGAAACTGTAATTTTATCTGTCACCTCAAACCCCGCTTCCTTGCGCATGGTTTGAATCTTGCTGATCAGCTCGCGCACAAAACCTTCCTCTACAAGCTCCGGTGTCAGGTTCGTATCCAGCACGACCGTAACGTCATGATCCTGATCGGTTACATACCCTTCGGCCTGTGTCATGGTAATGAGCAGATCCTCTTCTAATAATACAATAGACTCCCCGATACTGTCAAGTTTTAGCATTCCGGAGACCTTTAATTCCTCCATCGCCGCATTGCCGTCAAGCTCTGCCAGAGCCGCCTTGATCTGGCCTAGATATTTGCCGTATTTCGGCCCTACGGTGCGAAGCTGCGGCTTAAACGTATAGCTGGTATACGCGCTGACATCGTCTGCAAATTCCACGCGCTTGACGTTTAGCTCCTCCGCGATGATTTCGGTATAAAACGCCGAAAGCGCAAACGGGGCTTTTACATACATCGTGCCGATTGGCTGGCGGTTCTTGATATTTGCCGCATTCCGGCAGGCGCGCCCAAGCACAACGACTTTTAAGACCGCTTCCATATTGGCTTCCAGCTCTTTGTCAACGACAGACGCATCCGCCACGGGGAAATCGCACAGGTGCACACTGATCGGCGCATCCTTATCGACGCTTCCCACCAGATTCCGGTAGATATCCTCCGCCATAAACGGGATCATTGGCGCGGCGCATTTAGCCACGGTGACAAGCGCGGTATAAAGCGTCATATACGCGTTGATCTTATCCTGCTCCATGCCCTTTGCCCAGAAGCGCTCGCGGCTCCTCCGGACATACCAGTTGCTCATTTCATCCACAAAGCCGTCCAGCGCACGCGCCGCCTCCGGAATCCGGTAATTGCCCAGGTTCGTATCCACGTCTGTAATCAGGCTGTTTAATTTGGACAAAAGCCACTTGTCCATGACGGACAGCTTTTCATATTCGAGCGTATACGCACCTGCGTCAAATCCGTCGATATTCGCATACAGCACAAAAAACGCATACGTATTCCAGAGCGTGCCCATAAACTTACGCTGCCCTTCCTGCACGGCCTTCCCATGGAACCGGTTCGGCAGCCACGGCGCGGAATTGATGTAAAAATACCAGCGGATGGCGTCCGCGCCGTATTTCTTAAGCGCCTCAAACGGATCGACGGCGTTTCCTTTGGATTTGCTCATCTTCTGCCCGTTTTCGTCCTGCACATGTCCAAGCACGATGACGTTTTCATACGGCGACTTATTAAACAACAGCGTCGATTCCGCCATCAGCGAGTAGAACCACCCGCGGGTCTGATCGACTGCTTCGGAAATAAACTGCGCCGGGAACTGCTGCTCGAACAATTCCTTGTTTTCAAACGGGTAATGGTGCTGCGCAAACGGCATCGCCCCCGAATCAAACCAGCAGTCCACAACTTCCGGCACGCGGTGCATCACGCCCCCGCATTTTGGGCACGGGATTGTAACTTCGTCGATATACGGACGGTGCAGCTCGACGTTTGCCGCATCGGGATTGCCGCTCTTTTCTGCAAGCTCTTTTCTTCCGCCGACGCAGTCCTGATGGCCGCATTCGCATTCCCAGATATTTAACGGCGTACCCCAGTAGCGGTTCCTGGAAATCCCCCAGTCCTGAATGTTTTCCAGCCAGTCGCCGAACCGGCCTTTTCCGATGGATTCCGGAATCCAGTTTACGGTATTGTTGTTGCGGATCAGATCGTCCTTGACCGCGGTCATTTTAATAAACCACGATTCCCTCGCATAATAGATAAGCGGCGTATCGCAGCGCCAGCAGTGCGGATATTCGTGCTCGAACTTAGGCGCGTCGAACAAAAGCCCTTTTTCTTCCAGCTCCTTTAAAACCATCGGGTCTGCTTTTTTGACAAACACGCCCGCGTAATTCGTTTCCTCGGTCATTTCGCCTTTGCCGTTGACCAGCTGCACAAACGGCAGATCGTATTTGCGGCCGACTGCGGCGTCGTCCTCGCCGAACGCCGGGGCAATGTGTACGATTCCCGTACCGTCGGTCATCGTAACGTAGCTGTCGCAGGTGATAAAGTGCGCCTTTTTGCGCTGTTTTTCAATGATTTTTTCTGCAAAATCAAATAACGGCTCGTATTCCTTGTATTCCAGATCCGTACCCTTGTACTCTTCTAAGATTTCGTAAGCCGCCTGCCCTTCTTCTTTGGAGAGTGCGCCAAGCACCTGATCCAGCAGGGCCTTCGCCAGATAGTATACGTATCCGTCGGCTGCTTTGACCTTGCAGTACGTCTCCTCCGGGTTTACGCAGAGCGCGACATTGCTTGGCAGCGTCCAGGGGGTCGTCGTCCATGCCAGAAAATAAGCGTCCTCACCATTTACCCGGAACCGTACGATAGCGGAGCGTTCCTTTACGGTTTTATACCCCTGCGCCACCTCCTGCGCAGACAGCGGCGTGCCGCAGCGCGGACAGTACGGGACAATTTTAAAGCCCTTGTACAATAGCTTTTTGTCCCAGATCTGCTTTAGCGCCCACCATTCGGATTCGATAAAGTCGTCGTGGTAGGTTACATACGGGTTGTCCATATCCGCCCAGAAACCGACTGTACCGGAGAAATCCTCCCACATGCCTTTGTATTTCCAGACAGATTCCTTGCATTTTTTTAAGAACGGCTCCATGCCGTAGGCTTCGATCTGGTCTTTGCCGTTTAAGCCCAACAGGCGTTCCACCTCAAGCTCCACCGGAAGCCCGTGGGTATCCCACCCGGCTTTCCTTGGGACGTATTTGCCCTTCATGGTCTGGTACCTTGGGATCATGTCTTTGATGACGCGGGTTAAGACATGCCCGATATGGGGCTTGCCGTTTGCGGTGGGCGGCCCGTCGTAAAAGGTGTACGTCTCGCCGTCTTTGCGGTTTTCCATGCTTTTTTTGAAAATGTCGTTGTCTTTCCAGAACTGTTCGGTCTGTTTTTCACGTTCCACAAAATTTAAGTTTGTTTCAACTTTGTTGTACATGGGTTCCTCCTTTTATTTTGGATTAAAAAAAGCCCTCTTCCTGTAATAGGACGAAGGGCTTTGCATCGTTGTACCACCTGTTACAGCATACTTGGGAATAGCTCCCGCATATACGATTCCCGTAACATGGGAATGATCGTCAGCGCCTACTCTCTTTGATCCGATTTCGGGCTGCAGCTTGGAAGGGATATTCGGATACCTGCTACTCCTGCCGGCTCTCACCGCTCCGGCTCGCTGTAAATTTCACAATGGTGTCTTACTGTCTTCGTCATCGCCTTTTGCACGAATAAGTATAAAATGGAAGGGCGCGGTTTGTCAAGAGGGGGAGGAGGATTTTCGCATATAGAAATAGGCGACCCACATCCACTGTGAATCGCCCTTCTTCATTAAAACGTATCATTCAAAAAATCATCCTCAAAAGGAGCATTCTCCAGCTGTTCCTCCAAGCTCTTCTGGAACCCTCTCTGAAACCCCTCCTGGAAATCCACGCTTCCCCAGATCCCAATACAGAACACCACAAACGCTATCAGGGATATCACGCCTGTCACAATCCCGCCTATCGCCATTCCCTTTGCACTGTCCGGCTTCGTAAGCTGGATAATCCCGAACACAATCGCCAGAATCGCAAGCGGTATATTGATACAGCTGCAAAACAGCACCATCGAAATTACCCCGAGCACCAAAGCTGCGATGCCAAAACCCTGGCTCACCGGCTGATATGGCTCCTGCTCCGGCTCTTCGTAGAGCTGCCGGTAGGTGCCCTGCTGATCCGGCTTTCTGAAATCCGTTTCCGGATCGCGGTACTCCCCCTGGTACTGTGGTGCGCCCTCCTGATAAATCCCCTGCTGCCGTGTATTCTGAAACGGATCTCTTTCCTCCTCCGGATACTGGTTGTCCTCGTTCATTCTCTTCCCTCCCATCTCGCTTACCAGTACAGCATTGCAAAAATAACAGTAAATTCTGCGACGCTGTATCGGCCTGTCCGGATATCGTCTACTGAAGATATCCCTCTAATCCTGCCATTCCGCCAAACATCATAAGCCCGATTGCCGCAAGCACAAGAATCGCTATCGTAAGCACGATGCCTATCACGCTGCATACAATGCCGGCTGTCGCCATTCCGTTCCTGCCGTATTTCCTGTTATTCATAATGCCAAATATAATACTGACAATCGCGCAGATCAGGCTGAGATACCAAATACAGCATAACACAATTGATACAATGCCCAGTACCATGGACGCAATCGCCATTCCCTGTCCGCCGCCCTGCTGCGGCTTCCGATCCTCCACGGGATATTCTCCATATCCATCATTCATTGAATCCATCCTCCATTCTTACGTTGTACAGGCAAAACCGCCGGCCTGTTCTATTTCACGGTTACCTTACTGCTGATTCCGGCTTTTTTCAGCTTTGCTTTTAAGCTTCTTTTCTGTTTTGCCTTCATGCCCCCAGGCACCTTCACCTGGATTTTTGACTTTGTTCCTTTAAAAGCATTCTGCTTAACAGAGGGAACCGCCGTTCCCTTCCATACAATCTTACCCAGCTTTTTACAGTTGTAAAAGCTTTGCCTGCCGATGGTCTTCACATGCTTGCCGATGGTAACGTTAGCCAGCCTTCCAAAGCCCTTAAAAGCGCCTGCACCGATTGCCGTAACTTTAAATTTGATGCCGTTTTGCGTCACGG
>CANDKL010000170.1 GCA_947385255.1 uncultured Roseburia sp.
CACAGTAGAGAACACTCTTTCCCTACACGACGCTCTTCCGATCTCCCTGTGGCAGCGCAAAAGCAGCCAAAGCAGCCTCGACTCCGCCACCGCTTCGCCGAATGCCTCCGGCCCGTCCTCCATCGTAAGCTTTGCCCCCAGTGCAATCGGAAACAAAAGCTCCCGAAAAGTACGGATTTTCACAACCTCCTCCAGCGAATCCACCACAGCCTGTACCCCCAGCGAATTTACGCCGATCCGCTGTGCCGAACGCGGGAGCTGCTCCCTTGTCACATCGGCATACTTCGGATTTGTTGTGAGCAAAACGGCGTGCCTTCGGTTCCATCCGGTAAAGGTATGATGTGTCCCCTTCCCTTCCCGGCGCAAAAGCTGCTCCAGCGCACGAAGCTCTTCCCGGATGTGCTTCTTCTCCTCCTCCTTCACCTCCCGGCCGCACAGCCGATCATACTGCACCTTTAGCTCCGCCAGATAAGGAGAGGCATCCGTTTTTTTCAGAGCCTGAAGAAGCACCGGCCGCACAAAAAGCGTCTTTTCCTGCAGATAAGCCTGATATAATGCATCCGCAGCCTCTTTTATGCCCAGATCTCCTAAGAGAGCTGCCGCGTTTTTTCTTGTTTTTGGGTCTTCCGAAAGAAGGAACGGGGTGATCCTGCTGCCGTCGCCGGATAATTCCCGGACACGCGGGGAATCTGCTTCGTTTTTCAGAACCGCACGAATTGCACTTAGGGCTGCGCGCACGTCCTGATTTTGATCCAGCTGTGTGAAAAGATTGTCTGTCATACGTTGTCCTCTGCTTTGATTTTTCATCCATTGTACTTGATTCCTGCGCTTTTTGCAAGAGGGGGCAACTAAGCGTGGCTATCGAATCACCCCCCCAATCCCCACAACAGTGCGGTTATATTTCATGGGTGGGGAATTGTTTTTTCCAAAAGCGACGCCCAGAGCAGAACTCCCTCCTGCGAAGAACTGTATTTCACAATCCTTCAGGTATATCTGTCGTTACAGACATGTCGGACGGCGAATTGAGGGAGACGCAAACGGCAGATTATTTTTCCAACGTTTATCCTATTGACTGTGCAGCGCTGTCAGTGAATGCATGAACCTGCCGAAAATGCGGCGCACTGCTGTCAGCATGGATTTCCACCTGAAAAAAGAGCAGAACCCGAAAACCCGATTCTGCTCTCCATCTACCTAGTATAACCCGATTTAAATACCTTTCTATTTCACTTTATACTTTTTATTCTCTTAAAGATTTAACAATTTCCGATAGGCTGGCTGTTGTTTCTTTGGCACACGCATAACTGCTTTTTTGTTAATTTTCCAGAAAGCATGTTTTTGTACACTTTTCAATTTAGTGCTTTTAATTTGTACTTCTTTCAAATTGCTGCATCCTGCAAACGCATTCTTTCCAATAGAAATGATATTTTTTCCTAATATCACCCGTTCTAAATTTTTTCTGTTTTCGAATGCATTGCTTTCTATAGATACTACTTTGCATCTCTTTCCCTCTAATGTAATGGTCTCCCTCACATTCAGTTTTTTTATATTCTTGTTTGAAGAACCAACAAGGGATACTTCCCTCTTCTTAACATTCAGCACTTTATATTGCAGTCTTGACACGGTATAGATCCGACCTTTCTGAATGTTCTTATTTTGAGCCCCCGCAGTTTTCCTGTTTTGTGTTTGGCTCAAATCTTGTTCTTCCTGAGAACTGTTTTTCTCTATCAAATCTATCGTTGGCCTAGCCGTACTTTGTTCCGGATATGACTTATTCACTGTACCTGAAGTGGTGTTGGCTTCATTTTTATTTTGCTCCACTCCAGGTTCCTTGACTGCATCCGAAGCTGTTCCGACTTCATTTTCATTTTGCCCAGATCCCGGCTTTTCTGCTGTATCCGGAGCTGTATCATAAGGAATATAGGCGTTTAAGTCAACCGCTGCTACACAATCTATTTTTTTCAGTATATCAAGCGACATCGGGCCGCTCATGCTGATTCCAAAATCAAATTTCGCAAAAAAATGCAGATCCTCATATACTCCGGCTTCTATATAATCCGCTAATGTCTTACCTCCGTGGCCGTCTATCACATCTACGGAAGCGCCCATTCGCTCTGCAATTTCTTTTATGTCTGCATACGGGGTATATTTTTCAAAAGCCACAAGCCCTTTTCCTGCCTCATAGTCCAATTCCTCCATACAAAGGCGTTCTTCCAATGCTGCATCATATCCTGCAAAAACACGTTCTGCCCGGTCCTGTAATGCTTCCTCCAACGTATTTATAGATTTCATATCAGGATTTTTTGCATCTGCATAATAAATATTCAAGAGTTCCCTTAAAACCGGAATCAAACGCGCATCCTCATATGTTTTCATCTCTTCTGCCGCAGCGGAAATATCTTTCTCCGCCAGCCCTTTTATCCTTTCCAGCTCCTCCTTGTTTACAGGAATCACCTCGGGCAAAACCATATCGTAAGGAAACTTTTGAACAACAGCAGATTCCTCTGTGCTGCCAGCCGCTCTTACTTCCGGAGATTTTGCATTTACAGATAAACTACTAAAAAGAACAACTGCTGACATTGTAAGAAAACAGCATATGTTTTGTTTTTTCTTTCCGTTTTTCATAATTCTCCTCCTTCAAGATAATTTTTTTCATTTTCTCCTGCCATCTGCTCAATGAAATCACCTCTCTTATTTTCAGTATATCTAAAAAGCATCTGAAAACAATATCCATTGCAGAAAATGACCGGATATTGCAGAAAATGGCCAATAAAATTGACCTGCATGCAGAGAAGCAAGTCAATTTTATTGAGGAATAACAGATGAAAAATAAAATTCCTTCCCATCGTTTTGTATCACATAATATCCTCCATATTTTGTTATGGTATCCGCGATATTCTTTATGCCAATGCCATGCTCCCCTTTTTCCTGTTTTTTCGTAGTCTGGATTTCCTCTCCCTGATAAATAACCTTATGTGCGTATGTGTTTTTTACAGATAAAATCACTTCATGCTCTTCCTGGACAAATTTTACCTTAATCATTCTTTTGCCCATACACTGCTCGCAAGCCTCAATCGCATTATTCAATAAGTTTGACAGTATTACAACAATATCCTCATCGTCCATATTAATTTTGGACAAATCATTCATTTTAAACACAAATACAATTTTCTTCTCTGACATTTCCTGATACTTACTGTTCAATATAGCGTCTACGATGACATGGTTTGTCCGTATTGTATACAATTCTTTGCTTAAACTACCGTTTATATTCCTGATATATTCTTTTAATTCATCGTACTTTTTCTGTGTCGCCAAAGCCTCCATGCACATAATCTGATTTTTGTATTCATGTGTCTTTTTTCTTTGTTTTTCAAAATCTTCCGAAATCGAACGGTACATCTTTGTCTGGTTTACAGCCTGTAACTGGAATACTTTATTTTTGCGAAGTTCTTCTTCCCGCTTTAAAATGTCTTGGATCAATGAAAAAACCACCATATTCATTCCAGCCAGGCAAAATGCAATCAGGGACAACAGATCTTCTTTTTTTTGGTCTGCTGCAGCGCCAGATGTCGTTATCATTGTGGCAATGATGTATATCGTAAAAATCGGAAAAATTAAAAACCGCAGCCATTCCGCATCCGTTAAATCTGCATAACAGTCTTTCCCCATATATCTCTGGATTACCAGGACAGCTATAAAAAGGAGAATTTTTCCCATAATAACCAACAGCAGACTTTCTATATAATGGTCTTCCCCCATCTGCGGCATGTTTTGAAAAACGGAAATATTTAACAAAAGCACGCAATAGTCAATTGCAATTAATAGTCCTTGGAATAAAGCTGCCAATATAAATGATTTCAAAAATCCCATCTGAAGGTACAGCATCATAAATAAAGCTGTTAAAATTACAATCATTCCCTGCTTAAAAACAAAAAAGAGCTGTTCCGCTACCATTGCCGCAAAATATACGCTTACCATCCAGCCTGTCAAAATAGCAAAGTTCCAAAGTCTTCTATCTTCTTTCCTTTTCTTCCCAAACGTTTCAAAAAATATTTTACAGCATAAGACCTCCAACATAATTAAGAAAAAGCTCTGCATATAAACAAACACTTAAATCTCTCCTTTATAAGCACAAAACATTTCCTTTGCATATTTATATCTGGATTTTGGTATTTCTAAAATAGTATTAAAATCCATCAGCGCATGGTGTCTCTGGATTGCCACCACATACTTCATATTGACCAGATAGCTTTGATGTATTCGCAGAAAACCAGTTTCTGCAAACTCCTTCTCTATTTTATTTAGCGTATCATAAAGCGTACATTCCCAAAAATCATCCCCTATCATGTGAAACACCAGTTTATGCAGCCTGCTTTCTATGTAAAAGATCTGGTCTAAGCAGATTTTCTTTCTCCCTTCTGTAAAACTAAATTCCTTCCAAACTGCATTATAATTTATTTTTTCAAAAATTGCATCCATACATTCATAAATGGCAGCCGGAAGAGTCTCATTATCTTTCAGGATAAACCTTACAGCATCCACTTTATAGCCTTCTAAAGAATAGTTCACAAATGCCGTAACAAAAACAATAAATATGTCTCTGCTTCTTTTCCGTATCTTTTGGGCTGTCAGTATACCGTCTAATTCATCCATCCTAATATCCAAAAACACAATTTTATAATGTATGGCTCCTATTTCAGATTCCAAAAACGCTTTCCCCGATCCAAACGCATTAATTTCGTAAAGAATACCCTTTTCCTTTTGGTAGTCCATCAAAATACCCTGTATATACTCTTGAAAATATTTTTCATCATCACATATCGCTATCCTGAACATACAATCACATCCTCTCCCTGAAGTATGTGCAGAAAATATTTTGCTGCATTTTTATATTTCCGATATTTTATCATATACAACTTTGAATGGCAATGATTCTGTTATATTCACAGTCTAAATTTTTCCCAGCACGAATAGACCGGTTCAAGCAATACCATATGCCCGGTTTCATCCGCGCTCTTTTGGAGATCTGTAGTGGTCAAGCTTTACTCCATGACGGCGAATGTTTTATCGACTCTGACATGTCCATGAGACCTCCCCGGGTACTCACACATTCTCTCTCACTTATACCTGCTCCGTCTATTGCTGGCGTTCCGTGCAGTTATTGGACTTTAGTTTGTGCAGCAACCTCATCTACGCTTCACAGCCTATCCGGATATCATGCCCAATGGGTACAACTTTTACAGGCCAGTGGTTTCCTCCGTCTTCCTTCTGACCCCACCTCACAATGACGCATTTGCCTTTAGCTACATCCTTCCCACTGCCGGGCGGATCAGGGACTTTCACACGCTGCGGACCGGCGTTTTTTAAAGACCTGCGGATCCGAAGGAAGCGGACTTAAGCTGGTAATTGATGAAACCCATAAATACGGCGAAGAGCATCCAACTGCATTGTACGGCAGCTTTCGTGAACACGCTGTCTCCTGCAGATATACCTGAAAGCTTGTGAAATACAGTTCTTCGCAGGAGGGAGACAGTGTTTGCCGAAAACCAGCCCGGAGCAGAACACCCTTTTTCAGGCCGATGACCTTTAAAAAACGCCGGTACTAAGCGTGTGGCGATTGCCTGCAATCGTCACACGCTTAGTACCGCTGCGTTTTTTACGAGCGGGAGCGTGTCAGAGGACTGAAAAAGGGAGTTCTGCTCTGGGCGTCGCTTTTGGAAAAACCCTTTCCCCACCCCATGAAAAGTAACCCAATACAATCGGTAATAATGCCCCTCTAAACTATTACATTGACATTTCCACTACTTTCAGTTATACTTTGTATTACAAAGTATTATCTTTTAAAAAAGGGGTGATGTTATGAACGCGGAAATCATATTTTCTCTCTGTATCACAGCATTGAGTATCTCTCCAATTATCATTTTGGGAATCGTACAGTACAACAGCAAGAAACCGGTTGCCTTCTGGGCCGGAAAAGAACCGCCTAAAGCGGAAGAGATCACGGATATCAAAGCCTATAACCACCGGCATGGCATCATGTGGGTCTGCTATGGAGTCGGGTTTATACTCTGCTTTGGCTTGGGATTCTTGTTTGGGGAGGATGCCTGGCTTGCAGCGTCGGTTTTGTCCGTTGCGGAGGTTTTCGGCGGGCTTGCCGCAGCGATTGCATATCACAACCGGTTAGACAGGATTTATCTGAACAGATGAGGTTCTGCGTGTTTTTACAGTAACTCTAAAAAATATCGAAGGGAGGCGGCCAAACATGAAGCTGGCAGACATATCACATGGCCCGGATTGGGTGGTATGGGCGGGATTTGCCGTGCTTGCGGTGATTTCTGTTATTTTGATTTCTGGACATGGAGGTTTTTTGATTTCGGGCTATAATACGGCTTCGAAAAAAGAGAAGGAAAAATATAATGAAAAAAAGCTGTGCAAAATAACTGGATTCGGTATGGCGTTTATCGCTGCGCTGGTTCTTTTTATGAAATTATTCGAGGATGTGCTGCCGGCCGGCTTCGCATATGCTGCGCTTGGAATGATCCTGGTAGATTGCCTTTTAATGGGTGTTCTGGGTAATACAATTTGTAAAAGATAAGGCGGGAAAGGATTTGGCCGGAAGAACTGCCTCTTTTCCGGCCAAATCGTCTTCTTTGCGAAAGCGATACCCCCCGCCCTCTGGGCTTGGGGCGCCCGCGGCGGGACGGCCGCAGACCCGGAGG
>CANDKL010000171.1 GCA_947385255.1 uncultured Roseburia sp.
TAATTCTCTTTGAATCTTTCAAGGTTGTTCTACTGTTCAGTTCTCAATGTGCATTCTTGTGTTGCCATCTTCACGACAGCCCGTTTATAATACAACATGGCCATCTGTTTGTCAACATCTTTTTTCATTTTTTTCAATCTTTGTCGAAAGGAAACGGAGAAGGAGGGATTTGAACCCTCGCGCCGGTCACCCGACCTATACCCTTAGCAGGGGCACCTCTTCGGCCACTTGAGTACTTCTCCAAAGTTAATTCGACAGATAATATGATACGCTGCGCCGCAACGCATATCCTATAATACCAAAACAATTTTTACCTGTCAAGTATTTTTTTAACTTTTTATAAAATTTACAAAAAGGCGATAACCGTTCAGACGGCCGTCATCCCGCCGTTCAGGAAAAAACCGGCGTCCGCTCGGGACACCGGTCCTTTTTTAATCGGTTACATATGGCATTAAAGCAATATGGCGCGCCCTCTTGATTGCCACCGTGAGCGCTCTCTGGTGCTTTGCACAGTTTCCTGTAATTCTCCTCGGAAGGATCTTGCCGCGTTCCGAAATGTATCTTTTTAATTTGTTCGTATCCTTATAATCAATTACATTGTCTTTTCCGCAGAATACGCAGACCTTTTTCCTTCTGTGCATGGGCCTTCTTTTGAAGGAACCGCCGTCTTTGCCATCTTTATTAAAAGCCATTTTTATTTCCTCCTGTTCATTGTAATGAATGCTCCTGCTAGTTGAACGGCAGCTCTTCATCAATTCCGTCCGGGATATTCATAAATCCGTCTCCGGCTGCAGCGCTTGGCGACGGTCTGTCCATTGGAACGAATCCGGTATTGCCCTCACTGGCTGCTTTGCTCTCCGCGAACTCATGATCCTCCACGACCACCTCGGTTGTATAAACCTTCTGCCCTTCTCTGTTCGTATAGCTTCCGGTCTGGATTCTGCCGGTGACTGCGATCTTTAATCCCTTGCGCAGATACTTTTCTGCAAATTCACCCTGACGTCCAAATGCGACACAGCTGATAAAATCGGCCGTCTGCTGATCCCCGTCACGGCGGAAGCGCCTGTCAACTGCAAGTGTATATCTTGCTATTGCGATTGACTGCTCTGCCTGGGAGTAACGCACCTCCGGGTCTCTGGTCAACCGCCCCATAAGAATTACTTTATTCATATATTTCCTCTTTTCTGTTTATGCCTCGTCTTTTCTAACGCATAAGAAACGAAGAACGTTATCCATAATACGCACGCGCTGCTCTACCTGCGACGGAACGGCCGCTTCTGCGTCGAACTGGATAAAATAATAGAAGCCT
Source organism: uncultured Roseburia sp. (assembly GCA_947385255.1). Lineage (GTDB taxonomy): Bacteria > Bacillota > Clostridia > Lachnospirales > Lachnospiraceae > Roseburia_B. The sequence goes on from CANDKL010000171.1 coordinate 1,310, forward strand.
TCCCTCATCTTCTGGACTTCATAGGCTAATCTTTTCTTACCCCAATCCTCAACCTCTGTTACAATTCCGCCGAAACGAGTGATGTACTCTTTTGCTTTTTCAACTATAGCAGCTCTGGCATCGTCTTCGATTTTTGCATTAACAACAAGTGCTAATTCATATTTGTTCATGCAATTGTACCTCCTTTTGGTCTCTGGCCCTTTTCTTCAGAAAAAAGAGCAAGGAATATAGTTTTTCACAAAGAGATATGTTAGCATAGATTTTATTTGGAATCAAGCGGTTTTCGAATTTCCTTCAGATTTTTTTCGACTAATTTGCGCGCAATCATGATTTGATGTCCGCAGCCCTCGCATTTCAGACGGAAATCCGCCCCGACGCGCAGCACCTCCCATTCAAAGCTGCCGCAGGGATGCTTCTTCTTTAAGCGCACAATGTCCCCGATTTCAAACTTCATGGCCCTCTCCTTTCCGGTACGGCTTATGAAAGCTTCACCTGTGAAAGCACCTCGCCGATTTTACCCTCTATTCTCAAATCTGCCCGGCCATCCATCGGTGTTGTGGATTTGTTGATGAGCACCAGTTTATTTCCCCTGTAATAATCAATCAGGCCTGCCGCCGGATACACCGCCAAAGAGGTCCCGCCAATGATCAGGACATCCGCCCTTGAAATATATTGGATGGACCTTTGCATGGTTTGGGTATCTAAGCCCTCCTCATACAGGACAACGTCCGGTTTGATGTCGCCGCCGCATTGAGAGCAACGCGGCAGCCCCGTACCGTTTAACATAAATTCCGCATCAAAAAGCGCTCCGCACCTCTGGCAGTAGTTCCGGTGCACGCTGCCGTGCAGCTCCAGTACCTCTTTGCTGCCTGCAGCCTGGTGCAGACCGTCAATATTCTGGGTGATGACGGCTTTTAATTTGCCGGCCCGCTCCAGTTCTGCCAGCTTTTTGTGGGCGGCATTGGGCTTTGCATCCAAGCAAAGCATTTTGTTCCGGTAAAACCGGTAAAACTCCGGTTTATTTCTCATGTAGAATGTATGGCTTAAAATCGTCTCCGGCGGATAGTCGTATTGCTGGTTATAAAGCCCGTCCACACTTCGAAAGTCGGGAATCCCGCTCTCCGTAGAAACGCCTGCGCCGCCGAAAAACACAATATTGTCGGATTCGTCTATCCATTTCAAAAGCTGTTCCATCTGATCCATCGTCTGCCTCCTCCTTTTGAATCGAAAAAATATGCCGTAACGGCCGTTTCTTATTTTTATTGTATTCTCTTTGAGCGCATTTGACAATAGCCCGGACCATAAAAAAACAGGCTCGGAAGCGTATGCCAGCTTCCCGGGCCTGCCTGTAGTTGCGGGGACAGGATTTGAACCTGTGACCTTCGGGTTATGAGCCCGACGAGCTTCCAGACTGCTCCACCCCGCGCCATTTGTAATTGCTTGAAGTAAGTGCTATTATAGACCTTTCCCTGCGGATTGTCAAACATTGTTTTTATTTTCTTTCGTATTTTACACCACTTTTGCTAAATATATTCCAAAAATCTTTCGTTTTGTGCTATAATACAGGGTATCAAGCATTTACGGCTAAATAAAACATAAAGGAGCGTATCAAAATGGCTGAAGAAATGACCACACAGGAAGCAAAAGAAACCACCGCAGCCACTGCTACAGAAGCAGCAGAAACCACCGCGGCTGCTACAGAAGCAGCGGTGACAGAGGCAACGGAAACAGCCCCGGCAGCTACGGCAGAGACAGAATCTATGGATGATTACAAGAGAGAGGTGGAGGCCTCCTTCCGCAAGCTGTCTGAAGGCGACATTATCAGCGGAACGGTAATTGCCGTGACCGAAGAGGAGGTTACGCTGGATCTGAAATATTATGCATCCGGCATTATCAAGGCAGACCAGTACAGCGATGAGCCCGGCTTTAACCTCTTGGAATCCGTACATACGGGCGACACCGTGGAAGCAACCATCATCCGCATGGACGACGGCGAGGGCAACCTGCTGCTTTCCAAAAAAGAGGCAAACGACATACTGGCCTGGGAAAAGCTCAACCGGTACAAGGAAGAAAACACCACGTTAAAGGTCCGCATCAAGGGAATTGTCCCAAGCGGCGTTATCACCTATTTAGAGGGTATCCGCGCATTTATCCCGGCCTCGCATCTGAGCCTAGATTATGTGGAGGACTGCAATCCGTGGCTTGGCAAGGAGGTCGAGGTGCGGATTATAACCGTGGACAAGAGCAAAAAAAAGCTGGTGCTCTCCGCAAAGATTGTTGCCAGAGAAAAGGCCGAGGAGGAGCAGAACCACAAAATTGCCATGCTGGTGCCCGGTACGGTGGTAGAGGGTACGGTAGAGAGCATTATGCCGTACGGCGCATTTGTCAATATCGGCAACGGCTTAAGCGGCCTGGTGCACATTTCCCAGATCTGCATCCGGCACATTAAGACGCCTAAAGAGGTGCTGGAGGTCGGCCAAAACGTGAAGGCTAAAATTTTAAACACAAACGACAATAAAATCAGCCTGAGCATGCGCACTTTGGAGGACAATACGGCAGAGGAAAAGGAGGATGAGGACGAATCCGAAAGCATCCGCGACTATGTATCGCACGAATCCGCATCTACAAGCCTCGGCTCCCTGCTTGCCAACATCAAATTAGATTCCTGATTCCAATTTAAAAACTGCCGCCAGAAAGGATTTTCCTTTAAGCGGCAGTCTTTTTTTGCCCGTCCTTTTCGAATTGACGTTTTGTCAGGGAAAGCGCGGCAAATGCACCAAAAAGGCCAATGGCTGTACCGGCCAGCACGTCGGTCGGATAGTGCACGCCGACGTAGAGCCTTGAGAGGCAGATGAGAACGCCCAGCAGCAGCAGCGGTATGCCGGCTTTTTTGGGCAGCCTAGCGAATAGAACGGCTGCCGCTGCCATAGAACAGGTGGAATGGCCGGAGGGAAAGGAGAAGTCATGCGGCTGTGTACCCAGGAACGTAAGCCCCTCGACAATCTCATACGGGCGGATGCGCGCCACCATATTTTTGAGGAGCACATTGGTAATGAGGAATCCGATCAGTACGGCAAAAAGCCCTGTCATCCCTGCCCTCCGGTATCGGGGAATGCACAAAAGCACGGCCAAAAGCACCAGCCAAAACCAGCCGGCATTGCCCAGGCTGCTGATAAACACCACGATCGGATCTAAGAATTCCTTCCGTACGTGTTCTTGTATCCACAGCAGAATATTTCCATCCAAATGAAACAGCCAATCCATAAAGCATCCCTTCCTTAAGCTTCTGTCCTTAACCTCAGTCCCCAAATAACGGCGTGGAAAAATAGCGCTCGGCCGTATCGGGCAGGACGGTAACCACGGTCTTGCCGCTGCCCAGCCGTTCCGCCATTTTCAGTGCGGCCGCTACATTCGTGCCGCTTGATATCCCGCACATAATTCCCTCAAGATGCGCCAGATCCTTGGCGGTTTGTATGGCCTCTTCGTCCGTTACAATGTAAATATCCTCATATATCTGCTGATTTAAAATCTGCGGGATCACACCGTCACCGATCCCCATCTGCAGATGCGTGCCGATCGTACCGCCTGCGAGAATCGCCGCATTTTCCGGCTCTACCGCCCAAATCAGAATCTCCGGATTCTGCGCCTTTAATACCTCGCCAATCCCGGTAATCGTCCCACCTGTACCGATTCCGGAACAGAAGCCGTCAATCGGACCCGCCACCTGCTCTAAAATCTCAAGCGCTGTATGATGCTTGTGCGCCTTGATGTTATTGGGATTTTCAAACTGCTGCGGAACGAAAACATTCGGATCCTCCTTCGCCATTTTAAGGGCGGTTTTTAAGCATTCGTCGATACATTCCCCGATATTGCCCGCGTCGTGTATCAAGCGCACCTCGGCGCCGTAATGCCTGACTAAAAGCCTTCGTTCCTCACTGACCGAGTCCGGCATAATAATAATTGTCTTATAGCCGCGCACGGCCCCGACCAGCGCAAGGCCGATCCCCTGATTGCCGCTGGTCGGCTCTACAATCACGGTATCCTTATGTACCAGACCCTGCCGCTCGGCTGCCAGTATCATGTTGTAGGCCGTCCGCGTTTTAATGGAGCCGCCTACATTTAATCCTTCAAATTTGACCAGAACCTCTGCACTGCCTGGCCGGTTCATTCGATTCAGACGCACAATCGGAGTATGTCCGATGGCGTCAAGTACGTTGTTATAGATCATAGCTTCCCTCCTGTCTGGAGCTTTCCATCACATAAGAATAAAACATCCCGGGGCAGTTTGCAAGTTTTTTCATGGATATTTCCCCTCCGACATATAATAAAAGGAAAACCCCCTCGGAGCATCATATGCATTTTCTACAGTTTTTATCCGAATCTGTCATCCCCATACTAGTTTTTCTGATTGTAGCCTACGGGCTGTTAAACCGCCAAAATGTTTTTCAGGATTTCTTAAAGGGTGCAAAAAGCGGCTTCCTTACGGTCATCGACATTCTGCCCACGCTGGTCGGGCTGATGACTGCCGTAGGCATTCTCCGTGCTTCGGGCTTTCTGGATTTCTTTGCAGGGCTTTTAAAGCGGCTAATGGGACCTCTGCATTTTCCTGCGGAGTTAATCCCCCTTTCGGTCGTAAAGATGTTTTCCTCCTCTGCCGCAACCGGACTGCTTTTGGATTTGTTCAAAACCTACGGCACGGATTCGTTCCTGGGACTGTGCGCTTCTATTATGATGAGCTGCACGGAAACCATTTTTTATACCATGAGCATTTATTTTATGCATGTCCATATCAAAAAAACGCGGTTCACGCTTTCCGGGGCTCTTTTTGCTACCGTATGCGGCATTGCGGCAAGCATTTTCCTGGCATCCCTTATGATCTGAGGCAACTATTTAGCCTACGGCTTCATCGTTACAATCTGTGCGCAAAAAACGGGAGTGAGCAACGCATCCTCCCGTTTTTTTTACAGCACCTTGGAAAGAAAATCCCGTAGCCTTGGATTCCTGGGATTTGTAAAAAACTCCTCCGGTGTATTTTCCTCCATAATAATTCCTTCGTCTATAAAAAGCACCTTACTTGCGACCTCGCGGGCAAAGCCCATCTCGTGCGTCACGACGACCATTGTCATACCGTCGTCCGCAAGCTCCTTCATCACGTCTAAGACCTCGCCGACCATTTCCGGATCTAACGCAGAGGTCGGCTCGTCAAACAGCATGACCTTCGGGCTCATGGCAAGGGAACGCACAATCGCAATCCTCTGCCTCTGCCCGCCGGAAAGCTGCGACGGATACGCGTCCGCCTTTTCTTCAAGATTCACACGCTTTAGAAGGCTAACGGCCCTCTCCTGCGCTTTTTGAGATCGGAAGAGCACACGTCTGAACTCCAGTCACAGCCTCATATCT
>CANDKL010000172.1 GCA_947385255.1 uncultured Roseburia sp.
CGCTGGTGTTTGACGCGATGAAAAAGGTGCATGGGATGGGGAAGCGGGAGCGGCTGCTTCTGCAGACAGCCGCCATTCTGCACGACTGCGGCAAATATGTTAGCATCGCGCGCGGGGCGGAGTGCGCTTACAATATCATTATGGAATCCGAGATCATCGGGCTGACGCATTTAGAGCGCGAGATCGTGGCCAGCGCGGTATTGTACAATACCTATCCGATGGAGCCGTATGAGGAGATTTCGGATCGTCTGGATCAGGAGAGCTATATGACGGTAGCGAAGCTTTCGGCGATTCTCAGGGTGTCCAATGCAATGGATCGCAGCCACAAGCAGAAATTTAAGAACGTAAAGGCTGTGATACGGGATAAACAGCTGATTATGACGATAGAGACGGCAGACGATATTGTTTTGGAGAAAGGGCTGTTCGCCGTGAAGGCGGAATTTTTTGAGCATGTATTTGGAATCAAACCGGTGATCCGGGAAAAACGGGCATATAAGTAGAGGTGGGAAAATGGAGAAAGAAAAAATTTTTACAAATGCAGATAATTATGAGAACCGGGAGTTAAGCTGGCTGAAGTTTAACGGGCGCGTGCTCAATGAGGCTAGGGATAAGGAAATCCCCCTGCTGGAGCGTCTGAAATTTGTAGGCATTACGTCTTCGAATTTAGATGAGTTTTTTATGGTACGCGTAGCCTCCCTAAAGGATATGGTGCATGCAGGCTATAAGAAAAAGGATATTGCCGGGATGACGGCGTCCGAGCAGCTCGAAGCGATCAATACGGCGACCCGGTCGCTTGTAGATATGCAGTATTCCACCTATAACCGCTCTCTGCTGCCCAGGCTCAAAAACAGGGATATTGAGATTTTGGATGCATATGAGGATTTGGACGGAGAGCAGGCGGCGTTTGTGGATGCATATTTTCAGGATACCGTTTATCCTGTGCTGACGCCGATGGCGTTAGACGCATCCAGGCCCTTTCCGCTGATCCGCAATAAAACATTAAATATCGGCGCGCTGATTAAGCGCAAGGGCGCGGATAAGGAAATTGAATTTGCTACTGTGCAGGTACCCTCAGTGCTGCCGCGTATTGTGGAAATCCCTTCGAAAAAGGAGGGGGGCAGAACCTTTATCCTTTTAGAGCAGATGATAGAGCGTAATATTTCCAGGCTGTTTTTGAATTATAAGGTGGTATGCGCACATCCCTACCGTATTATGCGAAACGCGGATCTGCCGATTGACGAGGACGAGGCGGCGGATCTGTTAAAGGAAATCCAAAAGCAGCTCAAAAGGCGGCAGTGGGGTGAGGTGATCCGTTTAGAGGTTGAGGATAAAATAGATGAAAAGCTGCTTGCGATTTTGAAAAAGGAATTAAAGGTAGCAGATGCGGATATCTTTAAAATTAACGGGCCGTTGGATTTGACCTTTGTAATGAAGCTGTATGGCTTAGAGGGATGCGAGGATTTGCGGTATAAGCCCTATACGCCGCAGAGAGTGCCGCAGATTGAGCCGGGGGCGGATATTTTTGAAGCAATCCGCGGAGGAGATATTCTGATGCACCATCCGTATCAGACCTTTGATCCGGTTGTGGACTTTATCCAACAGGCCTCCGTCGATCCGGATGTGCTGGCGATTAAGCAGACTTTGTACCGTGTCAGCGGCAATTCCCCGATTATTGTGTCTTTGGCGCAGGCGGCGGAAAACGGCAAGCAGGTTACAGTGTTAGTAGAGCTCAAGGCGCGCTTTGACGAGGAGCACAACATTGTCTGGGCGAAAAAGCTGGAACAAGCAGGCTGCCATGTCATATACGGTCTGGTGGGCTTAAAAACGCACAGCAAAATCGCTCTGGTGGTACGCAGGGAGGAAGAGGGGATCCGCCGGTATGTGCATCTTGGTACGGGTAATTACAACGATTCTACGGCGAAGCTCTATACAGACTGCGGCATTTTCACCTGTTCCGAAGCCATTGGAGAAGATGCTACAGCCGTATTTAATATGCTTTCAGGCTATTCGGAGCCGTTGACATGGAACCGTCTGGCCGTTGCCCCGATCTGGCTGCGGAAAAGGTTTTTGAAATTGATCTCCAGAGAGACGAAGCATGCAAAGGAAGGCAGGGAGGGCAGGATTATTGCCAAGATGAATTCCCTGTGCGATAAGGATATTATTACAGCGTTATATGAAGCGTCTGCAGCCGGCGTGCAGATTGATTTGATTGTGCGCGGGATCTGCTGCCTGAAGGTGGGCATTCCGGGGATCAGTGAAAATATCCGGGTGCGCTCCATTGTCGGGAATTTCTTAGAGCACAGCCGTATTTTCTATTTTTATAACGACGGACAGCCGGAGCTGTTTATGGGCAGTGCAGACTGGATGCCGCGGAATCTGGACCGCCGGGTGGAAATTTTATTCCCGGTGGAGGATGAGGAGATCCAAAAGAGCGTATACCATATCCTGGAGGTAGAGCTGGCAGACAATACAAAGGCGCATATTTTAAACAAAAATGGAGAATATGAGAAAATAGACCGGCGCGGCAAGACACTGGTCAATTCTCAGGATCAGTTCTGCAAAGAAGCCAGGGTGAAAACACCAAAGGATAAGGGATATCAGGAGCGGGTGTTTATCCCGGCAGAGCCGGTGCAGTAAAGGAGGAGCGGGAGATGTCGGAGAAGAAGGCACTTTTTATGGATCTGGACGATACGCTTTTATCGTCTGACAAAACAATCTCACCGGACAACCGCGCGGCGATCCGAGCGGCGCTTACACGCGGGCATTCGGTAATTGTGACGACCGGAAGGCCGGTGTCAAGCGGAAAAAGAGTCGTAAGCGAGCTGGGACTTACGATGCCCGGCTGCTATATGATTGCCTTTAACGGATCGGTGCTGTACGACTGTGCCGCAGACCGTATGTTAAAGGAACGAACCGTGCCTCTTTCCTGTGTAAGGCATCTGTTCGGCGAGGCCAAAAGGGCAGGACTGCACATTCAGACCTATGACAAGTCAGATGTTCTGGCGGAGCGGTATAATGAGGAGCTTAGGTACTATATCAAATCGACGCAGATGTCCTATCGTCTGATTCCGGACGTTTGGGCGGTGACGGAGGAGCCGCATAAGCTGCTGCTGGTGCATCTGGCGGGCAGGCAGGCTCTGGAGGATTTCCAGAGGGCAAACGATGCGTGGGCAAAGGGAAGGGTAGACAGCTTTTTCTCCTGTGACCAGTATCTGGAATACTGTCCGATCGGCGTCAGCAAGGGCGCGGCGGTTTTGGATTTTTGTGATCATTTCGGTATTCCTGTAGAGCGGACGGTTGCGGTGGGAGATGAGTGGAATGATGTTTCTATGATCCGGGCGGCACATGTGGGCGTCGCGGTGCGCAATGCGGTGGATGCGGCAAAGGAGGCGGCAGATTATGTGACGGAGCGGGATTGTAACCAGAGTGCGGTGGCGGAGGTCATTGAGAGGTTTTTGGGATAAGAGAGTCAGGAGGGATAAACGCAATGAAAGCAGATGAAATCAGCAAAATTCAGGAACAGGAGGGTCTTCTGGCTGCACTTCTCAACACGGATCTCTGTACATTCTGGTATTTTCCGAAGGAAAAGAGCATTACAATGAGTGAGCGGACGGCTCGGATGTATTCCTGTAAGCAGGATTATGAAGATATGCCTGGGAGCTTTGCGGATGATTTTGTCCATCCCTCTACCCGGTCCGGTTTTTTTGAAATGTACCGCAGAATTGATGCGGGGGAGAAGACCGCGCAGGCGTCATTTAGCAGCATGGACCGTAAAAACTGGTGTACCGTTACGATGACGACCATTTCCTATGACGCGCAGGGGAGGCCCGAGCGGGTATACGGCATTGTGCAGAATATTTCAGAGCTTAAAATGCAGGAGGCGGAATACCACAGCAGCAGGCGGATGCTGGCGGGCGTGGTGGAAGCGTTAAGCAAGATATATATGTTCAACTACTACATCGATCTGGAAACTATGGAGTTTACGGAGATTGTGGGACTGGATTATATTACGGCCTCCCTTGGAATTAAGGGGAATGCTGTCCATGCATTTGAACAGTTTACGAAGAATCTGATTGATCCGAATTATAAAGAGGAATTTCGGGCATTTGTAGATATGGATACGCTGGCGGAGCGGATTGGCGTACGGCAGAATATTTCTCTGGAATATCTGAGTCTGAAAAAGGGATGGTGCCGCGCCAGCTTCATAGTGGTAAGAAGAAATTCGGCAGGTATGGCGGTTCGGGTGGAATTTGTCATAGAAAATATTAGCGCGGAGCGCAAAAAGGAGCTGGAGGCGAAGGAAGAGCTGGAAAAGGCTTATGAGGCTGCCAATAAGGCGAATGAAAGCAAGTCGGCCTTTCTGACCAATATGTCCCATGATATCCGGACGCCGATGAATGCGATTGTCGGGTTCTCCGCGATTGCGGCGGCGCACATTGACGATAAGGAGCGGGTGCAGGACTGCATCGCCAAAATCACGGCGGCCAGCAGGCATCTTCTGGCGATTATCAATGAAGTGCTGGATATGAGCCGGATTGAGCGGGGTAAGGTGCAGATTCAGGAGCAGGAGGCAAACCTGCCTGCGATTATGCATGATTTTATGAGTATGATACAGGAGCAGATCCGCCAGAAGGGGCTGGAGCTGTTTATTGATACAATGGATTTGGTACACGAAAACGTCTATGTGGACGAAGGGCGCTTTCACCGTGTTTTGTTAAATCTGGTCGGGAATTCCATTAAATTTACGCCGTCTGGAGGGACGATTTCGGTTCGTCTGGCGGAAAAGCCGCAGACTTCGGATTCCTACGGCAATTATGTGATTTCGGTTCAGGACAATGGCATCGGTATGAGCCGTGACTTTCTGCCACATGTGTTTGAGGCATTTGAACGGGAGCGGACGTCTACGGTCAGTAAGGTAGAGGGTACGGGGCTTGGCATGGCGATCACCAAGAATATTGTTGAGATGATGGGCGGCAATATCCGTGCGGAAAGCGAGGAGGGCAAGGGCTCTGTTTTTGCAATTGATTTATCTTTGCGGATTATGGATAAGGAGATAGAGGATCCCAGGATAGAACGGCTGGAAGGGCTTCATGCGCTGGTGGTGGACGACGATTACAATGTCTGCGACAGCGTATCGAAGATGCTCAATAAAATCGGTATGCAGCCGGAATGGGCGATGTCCGGCAAGGAGGCGATCCTGCACACCCGTTCCATGCTTGAAATGGAGCACAGGTTTTCGGCGTATATTGTGGACTGGAGGCTGCCGGATATGCACGGCGCGGAGGTGGCCCGCCAGCTTCGCCGGCTGGTGGGAGATCAGGTTCCGATTATCATTCTGACGGCGTATGATGTCAGCGAGGTGGAAGAGGAGGCAAAGCAGGCGGGAGCAACGGAGGTTTCCCAGAAGCCGCTGTTTTTGTCGCAGCTTTGCCGCATTTTAAAAAAAGCGGTCGGTGAGAAGGAACAGCCGAAGGAGCAGGCCGTACTTCTGCCGGACGGGCATTTTTGCGGGAAGCATATCCTTTTGGTAGAGGACAATGCCCTGAATCAGGAAATCGCACAGGCGATTCTTTCCGAGGCAGGCTTTGCGATCGAAACGGCAGACGACGGGAAGGAGGCGGTCGATAAGATGGAGCATGCCGGGGAGGGAGATTATGATCTGATTCTGATGGATATCCAGATGCCGGTGATGGACGGATACGAAGCCGTCCGGAGAATCCGCGCAATGCAGCAGAGCTGGAAGAAGAAGCTGCCGATTTTTGCAATGACGGCGAATGCATTTGAGGAGGATCGGCAGAAGGCGCTTGAGGCCGGGATGAACGGGCATTTGACAAAGCCGATTGATACGGACGAGCTGTTTTTAACGCTTTCAGAGGCTTTGATGTAAACAGGCAAAATATTTTTCATTGACAAATATGGTAATATGTGCTAGGGTATGCAAAGTGGGTTTTGCCACAATAGATCAGGTAGGAGGAAGCGTTATGCGGCAGGGTACTGTAAAATGGTTTAATGCGAAAAAGGGATACGGGTTTCTTTCAGATGCTGAAGGAAAGGATGTATTTGTCCACTATTCAGCACTGCAGATGGATGGATTCAAGGAGCTCAAAGACGGAGAGGCCGTTGAGTTTGATGTTGTAGAAGGGGAAAAGGGACCTCAGGCAGCGAATGTGGTTCGTTTGTCTTAACAGCCCCCTCTTCTTGCATACAAAAAGAAGCTAAATAACGGAAAGCATAACCATGAGAGGGTGTTTTATACACCCTCTTTTATATCTGGAAGGAAATGATTTTTAAGATAGATGGAGGAGTGAACGTGAGACCGGACATATTAGAGAAATACGAGCTATTAGAAGAGAGGGAGCTGACAGACTTCCATGCGGCAGGGTATCTGCTGCGGCACAAAAAAAGCGGTGCGAGGGTTACGGTGGTATCCAACGACGATGAGAATAAGGTGTTTTACATCGGATTCCGCACGCCGCCGGCAGATAGCACCGGAGTGGCGCATATTGTGGAGCATACGGTGCTCTGCGGGTCAAAGAAGTTTCCGGCCAAGGATCCCTTTGTGGAGCTGGTGAAGGGCTCCTTGAATACCTTTTTAAACGCTATGACCTATCCGGATAAGACCGTGTATCCGGTGGCCAGCTGCAACGACGCGGATTTTCAGAATCTGATGGACGTCTATATGGATGCCGTGCTGCATCCGAATATTTAT
>CANDKL010000173.1 GCA_947385255.1 uncultured Roseburia sp.
CAAATCGTACTGCAGATGGTTCAGCCCCTCCAGATAGTCCTCGCTTGTCTGCTGATTTTGGTTCAGAGCAGCCTGTTCATAGGTGAAAATCGTACCCTCATGGATACCGAGCGCATCCGTCGTGCTTGCCAAAAGCTCGTAGGCTGCCAGATCGGCGTCCTTCTTTGCAAGTCCGAAATTATTCCAGGTTGCATATTTGGTCAAAAACGTATTGCCGGAGGCCAGATCGGTTTCCGTCAGCCCAAGGCTTGGAATGTGATCGCCGAAAAATACCACAATGGTGTCTTCGCCGCGCTCATCAAGCGCCGCAGTCAGGTTTTCAATAAATTGATCCACCTCATGCAGCATGTTGACATAATATTCCCACTGGTAGCCGGACGCCTCGTCCTTTGCTCCGCTGACTAAAATTTCCGGTGCGGTCAGCACCCGCTCCGTCGGGTAATCCCCGTGGCCCTGTACCGTAATCGTATAGACAAAATCGGGCTGGTTTTCGGTGGCATCCATGGCTTTTATGGTTTCGTCAATTAAAATATCGTCGGTCGGCCAGGAACCGAGCGGCGTGTATTCGCGGATATCCATCAGCTCCTTGCTGGTGAAGGAATCGAAGCCCATCATGGAAAAGGCATTCGCACGGCTGTAGAAATTCCCGCCGTTGTTATGTACCACATGCGTGCCGTAGCCGATTTTGGAAAGGTCGGAGGCAATGCTCTCGCAGTCTGTCTGCTTTAAAATTGTCTTATAGGGATATTCTCCCGTCCCAAAATACTGCATGCTCATGCCGGTCAGAATCTCAAATTCCGTATTTGCGGTTCCTGCGCCGACAACCGGAACGGTCAGATAACCGGAGGTATAAGTTTCCGAAAGCCTTCGGAAATTCGGAATCGGATCCTCCGAAAAATGCAGGAAATTAACCTCGGTTGGATCTAAAAAGGATTCTAAGAGCACAACGACAATATTGGGCTGCTCCTTGTTTTCGGTAGCCGCTTTTTTGGAATGCTCCTTTGCGCTTGCGACCGTTTCCTCCGAATAATCCTTAGGCCTGCTCATGCCGCGGTCTACAACGCTGGTGGAAAATCCATAGACAAAGCCGTAGTTTTCATAGCCCTGTGCGATATTGGCAAAATAGCTTGCCAGAATATGGGAATTCTGCGCTGCCTGCGTCGTAACCGGAAGCATCAGAAAGCAAAACATAACCAGACAGGGCGTTAAAATTTTTTTGCGCTCTCCCTGGAATTTCGGCCCCTTGAAAAACATGTAGGCGCAGAAGATGACAAACAGCGACGTTATAAATACGACAAGCATCGCTTCCTTTGCCGTAAAATAGTTGGTGTTCTGCATGGATAACAGATCATTGATGCATTTCAAGTCCGTATATCCAAACGGCGTCACCCGGTTTGACAGGATGCAGCCGTTGATGGTTCCCAAAAACAGCCAGAAGCCGCAGATGATAATGCGCGCAAACGCCCGCCTGCGGAACAGGTAAACAACGGACAGGGATGCAAATATAATAAAGGAATTATAGGCAAAGGCCAGTGTATGTCCGCCGAAAAAGCTCAGTGCCTTTAATACGGAATGTCTGGAAATTGCCTCGATTGTAAAGCACAGCGCCATGGAAAGAAGCACATGGATGAGAAGGGAATAACGGTTAAAGACAGCTACAAGCCGCGCCCGTTTTTCGGGCTGTATATGAAAAAAAGAAATTTTATGTAGTCGTTTCATGGAAGCTCCTCCTTGTCAGTAATTTTGGGTCAGGCGGCATATGGAAGGACAATACATGCCACGCAAAAAGAATATAACTTAAAATGTTGAAAATCAATGGAAAAAATCTATAAAAATTTCTTAAGAATTTTGCAAAAAACACTCAATATAAATAAAAATATGACAGGAGAACAGCGAGATAGAATCAGAATCTTAACATTTTCTTAAAAAGTTTTAGTAATTGGCAAAGAGACTTGACATTTGGACAGATTTGTATTATTGTACTAAACTGATAATACAGAAAAAAGCAGCAGAAAGGAAGGACAAATGTGGACACATTAATCGAAGTCAAAAATCTTATGAAGATTTACAATCCCGGTGAAAATGAAGTCCGCGCTTTAAACGACGTATCGCTTCAGATATCCAGAGGGGAGTTTGTAGCCATTATCGGCCAGTCCGGCTCCGGTAAGTCTACCTTTATGAATATGCTGGGCTGTCTGGATATTCCCACCTCCGGCAGTTATTATCTGAACGGAAAAGACGTGGCCGGGCTTTCGGACGATGAGCTTTCCGAAATCCGCAACCGGGAAATCGGCTTTATTTTTCAGGGCTTTAACCTGATTCCGAACCTGACGGCGCTTGAGAATGTGGAGCTGCCGCTGATTTACCGGAATATACCGGCGGCAAAGCGTCATCAGATGTCGACGGCTTCCCTGGAGAAGGTAGGCCTTTCACAGCGGATGGATCACAAGCCCTCTGAGATGTCCGGCGGCCAGCAGCAGAGGGTGGCGATTGCAAGGGCGCTTGCGGCGGCGCCCCCGGTGATTCTGGCGGATGAGCCGACCGGGAATCTGGATTCGGCATCCAGTAAGGAGATTATGCAGATTCTGCGTGATCTGCATGGAGAAGGGCGCACAGTGATATTGATTACCCATGATAATAAAATTGCGGCAAGCGCAAAGCGTGTCATACGGATTATGGACGGCAGAATCGTATCCGATACGGATCTTGGGCCGGATCAGGGGACATCCATCGAAGACATTGCGGCCAAAATAGAGGCAGAAGGAAGAAAGGAGTGAGATTATGTTTCAGAGAAAAGGAAATCCAAGGAAGAAAATCAAAGCATGGAAAATCGTTGTCCTGGCGGTGGTGTTGTTCATCGTCATCCGCACTGTGGTCGGCCTGTTTGCTCCCAAAGAGGAATTTAAGCCGATGGTGGATACGGCTGAGGCGGTAAAGGGAACGGTCGAGTCGACGTTAGATACCAGCGGAATCATTGCCAGCGAGCTGACCCGCGTGTATGCCTCTCCGGTGGATGCGCAGGTTGGGGAAATTCCGGTTGCGCTGGGCGAGAGTGTGGAGCGCGGGGATTTTCTGCTGACCTACGATACCGCGTCCCTGCAGAAGAATTATGATATTGCCCAGCTGCAGGCTATGGCGGAGGATGCAACCGGGAACGATACCCTGGCAAAGAGCAGTGAGAGCGCCAGAGATCTTGCAGTCAGCGCCAATGACATAAAGACGCTGCAGGGCCAGATTGACTCCTTAAATGCAGAGATTGCCGGTTTACAGGCACAGGCGACCGAAAATGAGATTGCGACGAATAACAATGCCGCAGCCAGTGAGGAGATAACCCGTCTGCAGGCTGAGGCGGAAAGCATAGAATCCCAGATTGCGGGACTGGAAGCCAAAAAGGAGCAGGGCGTCTTGACCGAAAAGGAAAAGGATACCCTAAAGGATTTGAAGGAAAAACGCAAAGCCAGGCACAAATCACTGGCCGAAAAGAAAAAGACGGTCCGCAGCTCAGCCGAGCTTGCCAACAGCATGACGAACATCCAGGCGCAGCTGACTCAGAAAAACAGCCAGCTTGGCGAGCTGCAGAGCAGGCTGGCCGAAGCGGAGTCCAAAAATGCGTCTGCGGAAGCGGGAATTCTGTCCGAGGCCGCAAAGGCGAACATCAGCTACAGCCAGCAGGCCAGCCATTTGACACTGGAACAGAGCGCCGATAACCTTTCCCGTGCCAAAGCAGGCGTCACGGCGGATTTTGACGGCATTGTAACCGAAATCCAGGCGTCCGCAGGGACGATGGCAGCAGAAGGCACGCCGCTCATTACCTTAGCCAGCGCCAGGGATATGTGCGTGGAAGCCTCCGTTTCCAAATACAATCTGGCCAGCATCAAAACCGGGCAGACTGCGACGATCGTGTTCCAGGATAAGGAGTATACCGGAAGCGTACAGACGATCAGCAAAATTGCACAGAGCGGCGAATCCGGATCGGCCATGGTCATCGTAAAGGTACATATTGACAAGCCGGATGACAGTCTGATTTTAGGGCTGGACGCCAAGGTAAATATCGATCTCGGAACGGCGGAGGATGTTCTTGTCGTACCGGTTTCCGCGGTAAACTCCGACACGGAGGGGGATTTTGTCTACACGGTGGAGGACGGTATCGTGGTAAAAAAATACGTCACAACCGGCCTTTCCTCCAAAGAGGATATCGAAATCAAAAGCGGAATTGAGCAGGGAGAGCAGGTCATCACAACCGTAGATTCCAGTATTATAGAGGGGATGGAGGTTATGGAAGCCCCGTTATTGCCGGAAGCTACAGAATAGGAGGCAGCCATGTCACAATTTTATGAATATCTGAAAATGGCGGTTTCCAATATCCGCGCCAACAAAATGCGTTCCTTTTTGACAATGCTTGGCATTATCATCGGAATCTCCTCGGTCATTCTGATTATGTCTCTCGGAAACGGAGCCAAAAACGTCATTACCGATGAGATGGCAGGAATTGCCTCCGGGCAGATCGCATTGTATACCTATGACGATACCGGCTCCTATTATATTACAAACGAGGACATTGAGGCGATTAAGGAAAACGTCTCCGGTATCAAGGCTGTCAACAGCTATATGTACGTAGACGGCAGCACTACTACAAAAAAAGGCGATTTCCAGGTATCCGGCAGCGGCCAGATGGCTTCCTACCAGTATTTTTCCAATACGGGAATTTTAAAAGGCCGGTACTTTAGCGAGGCCGAGTACCTGTCCGGGATGCCGGTCTGTGTCATCGGAGAAAACGATGCGGTGCGTCTGTTCGGCTCTACCGATATCGTCGGAATGAATGTGGACGTTACCTTCTGGGGGATGGACATTACCATGACCATTGTCGGGGTAGAAGCCATGGAACAGGAGTCCATGTTCACCTTCACCTATGAAAATACACCCGTCAATTTGTATTTCCCGATGACGGTTTTGGAGCAGATCTACGGCGTGTCCATGGATCCGTATTATCAGATTTACCTATTGGCGGAGGACGGCGCCGACACGGCGGCCATTACGACACAGGTCGTAGACCTGCTGGAGCGAAGGCATCAGTGCTACGGCGAGGATATTTACCAGTATGAAAGCTTCAACGATTATCTGACGACCGTCAATACGGTGATCAATGTAGTAACGATGCTGATTTCACTGGTAGCCGCTATTTCCCTGCTCGTCGGCGGAATAGGCGTCATGAATATCATGCTGGTGTCTGTCACAGAGCGCACCCGTGAAATCGGAATCCGAAAAGCGCTGGGCGCGAAGACCCGTTCTATTCTGCTGCAGTTTTTGTCAGAGTCTGCGATTATTACCATGATCGGCGGCTTGATTGGAATCGCAGGCGGAATCGGAGGCGCCTTTTTGATCGCCCGGATTGTCGCCATGGTAAATCCGATGTTCGCCTTTACGCCCTCCGTCAGCATAGGGACGATATTGGTCACCACCCTGTTTTCTTCGGCAATCGGCTTGTTCTTTGGGATCTATCCCGCGAGAAAAGCGGCCAGGATGAGTCCAATAGAGGCGTTGCGGAGGAATTAAGATGGGGGTGGATCGAAGGCGTCCGCCAGCCGCCAGGCATGGTATGGGCCGGGGCAGTGCGGGGGAGTGAAGGAGGGGCGCCAGGCGCGGACGCCGGCTGTCAGACATGGTATGGGCCGGGGCAGTGTGACGGAATTAAGGGGGGCTAAAGTATCCCGTGAGGATGGCCGGAGGCGGACGCAACCGCCATAAAAGCGCCATCCATGGCGCTTATGGCTTGCCCTGCCATCCATGGCAGGGCATTGCTGGGGCTGAGGGGATACTTAAGCCCCCCTAAATGTCCGTCACAAAGCGCCCCGGCTCATACCATGTCTGACAGCCGGCGTCCGCGCCTGGCGTCCCTCTTTCACTCCCCCGCACTGTCTCCGCCCATACCATGCCTGACGGCCGGCGGACGCCTTCGCCCCCACTCTTAATTCTCCTCCGCAGCGCTCCCGACCCATACCATGCCTGACGGCTGGCTGTGCACCGTCGAGGCGCATCGTTTATTCTCCGCTGGGTAAGAGAGGATGAGAGCTGAAATGTGCCGCTGCCCATATACATTCTGCAAAGATTTAGATTATCTTACTATCTTGTTATTCTGCCTATTCTGCGATGCCCCCTTTGCCGCTCATGCTTCCATCTCTTTCAGCCTGGATGCATGCCGTCAGGGAGAACCCGGGGCAGCGGGGATGCGAGGGGCCTTGTGATTGGATAGAATTGCTTAGAGCCCGCTGCAGCCGTTCAAATCCAATCACCGTGCCCCAACGCATCCCGGCTGCCCCGTACGCCCACGGACGGCGCTTACCCCTCCCAAAAATTCCTTGTTTTTCGTTGAAGTCTACGTTATAATGTTGCACAGGAAAAAGGAACCTCCCTCAAACCTTCGGCATATAGTATACTAATATTGGATTTGGAGCCATTGCAGTGAATCAATTTCAAGAGTCCTATTTGCAGATGCCGGAAGCATCCGGCGGCAGGATGCCCTTTTATCTGACATATCCCATGACCAATGTATATCAGACCGAGAAGGAATACGAGCGGGATATGGAACGCATCAAAGAGCTGTATCCGAAGCGTATGAAGAAGCTGCTTGCATATGTGGAAGAGGAATGTGACAAAATGGAATACGAAGGAAGTATGATGTACGACGAGTATCCG
>CANDKL010000174.1 GCA_947385255.1 uncultured Roseburia sp.
GCCGCAACGATTTAATCATCAAAAATCCCTGTAAAGGAGTTGCAAGACCAAAAGTAGAACAGCCAGACCGCCGTGTATTATCCGTTGAGGAACAGCATACGCTTGTGTCCTATCTGAAAAAGGATAAATTCAAGCCATATGAGCCGCTTATCACCACCCTCTTAGGCACTGGGATGAGAATCGGTGAAGCATTGGGACTGACATGGAATGACATTGATTTCAAAAATGAGCAGATTTCCATTAACAGGACATTGGTGTATGTGAAGGATTTGAAAACAGGAAAATATATGTTTAAATACCAGACCCCGAAAACAAAGAACAGCATGAGGACAATCCCAATGCTTTCAGATGTGAAAAAGGCTTTAAGACAGCAAAGCATAAACCAGAAGCGTTTACGGCTTTATATGGGGAGCGAATGGAATCCGCTGGAAGGCTTTGAAGGCATTGTATTTACTTCCTTTAAAGGCAAGCCACGGCAGGAATCCGAAGTGCGCAGCTTTCTAATCAATATCGTTGCTGAAATCAATGCAGACGAAAAAGCACTTGCGGAGAAAGAAAACCGTGAGCCTGTCATTATGGAACACATACACCCCCACGCATTAAGGCACACATTCGCTACAAGGTGCTTTGAGTGCGATATGCCGCCAAAAACGGTACAGCACATCTTAGGGCACTCCACTGTACAAATGACAATGGATTTGTACACCCATATCACAGAGCAGAAGAAACAGGCAGATATGCAGAAGTTAGAGGGATTATTCAGCGCAGTAAATTATTAGTCAGATACAAATATAGTGGCAGACAAGGTTTTATGCCTTGCCTGTCATTTTTTTGTGGAAAGGAGCAGTTAAAAATGAATGACAGGAAATTCTATCTCTTAAACGTATTAAAAGGGAAATGGAGGGTGTTAATCATTGAGGAATTATTTTCAGGGGATAAACAGTTTTCAGAACTGCAAAAGAGCCTGAAAGGAATCACAGCGAAGATATTAACAGAAAACCTGCAATACCTTATGAAAAGCGGCATAATCAACAGGCGGTCATACCCGACATTCCCACCCAAAGTAGAGTACACACTATCTAACACAGGCTTGAAAATGAAGCCTGTTCTTGATACAATCTATGAATGGAGCATTGAAAATTATCAGGAATTTCAGAAAGAAATCACAGACGAATATTATAAACTATTTCAGTGATTATCAGGGCTTTCAAAATAAAACTTGTGTACTTTTTGTGTACCATAGCCCTGTCAATGCCCTACAAACCCAGTGTTTAAGCCATTTGTAGGTTACCACTGTCAATAGTACGCACTTTATTGTGCCGTAGTTACCTAAAAGAAACTATTGTGAAGAAATGAGGGATTTTGATGAAAAAAAATTTACCTGCCTGCCCGGTAGAAACCACTTTAATGCTTATCAGTGACCGCTGGAAAGTTCTCATTATCCGTGACCTGTTGGAAGGTACAAAGCGTTTTGGAGAATTAAAAAAATCCATTGGAACTATTTCGCAAAAAGTATTGACTGCCAATTTACGCTCAATGGAAGATAATGGGCTGCTTACCCGTAAGATATATCCCGAAGTACCACCACGGGTAGAATACACACTTACTGAAACGGGATTTAGCCTAAAACCAATTTTGGACGCTATGTTTTCATGGGGAACAGAATACAAAAAGAAAAACAATTGTTTTCTGGAAGAAGCAGCCGAGCCGGAAGCTAATTTCTAAATTTGACAAAAAAATCCCCGTAAACCCCCTTTTACATTTCTGCAAAATATAGTATAATAACGAAAAATGTCTATAAGGAGATCATAAATATGAGTCAGAAAAAAGTAGAACAGTATAAAAAAGAAAAAGCAAACCGCAAGCAGACCCTGAAAAAGGAAAAGGCCCAGTCTTTTGCAGTCCGTACTGCAGGCGTACTCGTCTGCGTCGCCCTGCTCGGCTGGATTGGCTACTCCGGCTACGTAAGATGGGAATCCTCCCGGCCTGCTAAGTCAACGGAAATTGTTTTAGACGCTATTTCCGACTATTCCAGCAGTCTCTCTGCAGAAGAATAAAGGGCATTTCCAATTGCAAAAAACAAGGCGGCGGGACCCTATCATCCCGCCGCCTTATTTTTTGTACGATTATTCTACACCTGCCTTTTCCAATGCGTTGTTCACCGCATTTAAAATCACCATAGACGTGTATTGGTTATCTTCGCTGTAAGAGATTTTTTCTGTTGACTGCTTCGCAATAATCTGATCTGCTATGTTCTCCACCACCGGCTCCATCAAAGGATACATCGTTGCTACCGTTTCGTCCAGATTCACCAGAGATATGGAATTGATCCGGCTTTCGTCCACAACTACCTGTACGTCAATTGTACTGTCGTTGAACTCTATGGTAGAAGTATATACCCCGGCCACATATTTCATGGTTTCTGCGGTTTTATCCTTCTGCTTTGGCAGGAACATAAAAATCAGCAGCAAAATCAGCAATATCCCAAGTCCCGCAAATATCAGCGTATATATCATCTCTTTCATATGAAGAACTACAATTTTTGTTTTATTGCTCATTTTGATTCCTCCGCTTCCCCTGATACTTAATTGTATGCCCGTCGGAATCATTTATGCCTGAATTATTCTGCCTGAGTCTCATTCATTTCTTCTGTTTCCTCGTCAGCCTCCGAAAAATCGGAAAGCGGCTGTTCAAAAGCAGACGGAAAAGCCGAAGAAACCAGATAGATCTCCCCGTCCTCTCCCTTCTGCAGGTAATACTGGCCGGTAACCGGATTCTGCATGCCGACAAAAAGCGTCTCTGTTCCGTCTGCCGTTGTCACCGTAATGACATTTTCCGGTGTATCCAGTCCATACTCAGACGGACTGCCCGCACCCTCTACGGTTTCCTCCGCTTCTAAGGATGCAATCTCACTTAACAGCGCTTCCACTGCGCTTTGGTCTAAGCTCATTTCTTCTGCGTTTTTTGTAATCCAGGTATCCTCTTCCTTTACAAACTCCAGCGTATCTTCGCCGTTCTGATAAGAAAAAGCCGTAATATCCGCCTGCTTTACGCCCGCAATCAAAACCCTTGCCTCCTCCTCCTGCCTGCTCTGCTTTTCCTCCTGCTTTTGGTTAAAAAAATGCATACCGCCGTAGGCCGCCCCGAATACAATCAAAAGCGCCAGTACGATAAGCAGCTGCTTTGTCTGCTTCTGCATAAAAATCCCCTCCTATCGTTTTCTTCTCTGAAGCCAGATTCCAATCCCTGCCGCTAACAGCAAAGCCGGAAGCAGCAGCATGACAGACAGGCCCATCAGCCGTCCTGTAAATGCAGGAATGGTAAGCTGTGTGTTTTCATAGCTTTTTACCGGAATTACAATGGTAGACATCCCATCCGTATCGACAAATGCAGACAGGATATCTGCAAACATACCGGAGTTGCTGCCGGCTACCATCTGATCGGCACTGTCTGAAAAAATCTGATCGGAGCCGTACACAACGAGCCGTCCTTTTGTTTCTCCGTCTGCTGTTTTTTCGGCTGCCGCCGCGATGGTAAAGGGGCCCTCGATATCCCCCTCCTCGTATGCAAAGGTTTTGGCACGATCCGTATGGGTCTTTGAAACCGCCTGCGCAGAGGTGGACAAAAGAGCCGTATACGTCATATCTTCACTGCTTTCCGGGATGGAAATTCCACGCACAAATGGTGCAAAGATGTAATTCTGGCCTACAGAGGCCGTGTAGTCGGAGGAAGCCGTCTCCGGCAGCAGGTAAAACGGATTCTGGTAATACCGGGACGAATCTCCCTCCGCGATTACGCCCTCTACAAACGCCATGCCGTATTCCGCCAGAATCGCGGAAAGCCGCGGCATATCCGGATCCGCCTCATACTTGGCCGTTATCAGTACATTTCCGCCTTCCTGCAGATATGAAATGATTTTTTTTGCATCATCCTCGGAAAAATCAGAGGACGGCCCATTGATGATCACCGCCTGCGCATCCTCCGGAACCGCATCCGTTTCCAGCAGATTGACAGAGGTTAGCGTCACATTTGCTTTCTCAACCGCTTCCGAAAAGCTGCCGGAAAGCTCCGTTTCCCCATGCCCTGTAATCTGGTAAATGACAGGCATATTGTCGCTTGTCACGTATTGGATCGCGCTTGTAATCTGCCCTTCTCCGTCATAGCCGGTGGTCTGCTGGGAATAAGTACTGTAATCCACCTCCGTTTCAAACAGGTCATAGGCGTCTACAACCCTGGAAACCTCCCCGCAGGTGACAATCAGAGTCCCCAGGCTGACAGCCTCATCTGTATACTGCCGGTAAAAATTCGGATTGACCGCCGGATCCTTATATTCCACCGTGATGTGGGAGGAGGAATCCGCATAGCGCTTTAAGGTCTCAGAAACGGTTGTATCCGCACTTTTTTCTGAGGTAATGGCGTAAATGGTCACGTCCTTGTTCAGATTCTTTAAAAGCTCCTTTGTTTCATCCGTCAGCGAATACAGCTTTGCAGACGTCATATCTAACTCCATATACGTGCTTGGCAGCTCTGCCGCAAACAAATTGATAAAAACCGTAAGCGCAACCGCCGCAGCTGCATTTCCCAAGGAAAAAGCGCCCAGCCTCCATTTTTTTACACTTACCGTAAAACGCCGCTTCTGGATAGACTGCACGGTCAGAAGCAAAAACAGCACGCTCACTGTCACATAATAGATGATTCCGGTAATCGAAAGGCAGCCATCCAGAAATGACAGCAGCGGAGAGACCAGATCGTAGCACAAAAGCAGCCTTGTCAAAACGTTTCCCACAGCAGAAAACAAGCCTGTAATGCTGCTCATCATAAAGCCGAAAAATAAAAATACAAATGTCAAAACTGCGGAAATCACCGGACTCTCTGTCAAAGACGACACAAAAAGCCCAATTGCAATACAGGCCAGACCGTATAAATAATAGCCCAAAACGGCCGCGTAGCTCTCTGCAAGCGGCACGGATCCAAACGGCAGCAAAAGCAGCGGCGTAACGGCAATTACTGCAAGCGCAAGCGTATGTACCGCCGCCATGGCAAGATATTTCGCCAGCACAATTTTGCCTACGGATACCGGAGCCGTCAAAATAAGCTGATCGGTTTTACTTTTTCTCTCCTCTGCAAGGCTGTGCATGGTGAGCACCGGAACGGTAATCAGCACCAAAAAGGAAATGGCATTTAACGCATACGAAACCCTGGAATAGCCGTAGTTTAAATTATATGCCAGAAAATACAGCCCGTAAAGCGCAATGGTTGCCGCAAGATACAGCCAGCCGATGACATTCTGGAAATAGGATCTGAATTCCCGTTTCAAAATTGCTATCACGGCAGCATCCCCCCTTCCTGCCCGGTCAGCTCAAGGAAAATATCCTCTAAGCTTCTGCCGGAGGATTTGAGTTCAAGCAGAGGAATACCTGCCGCTACAAATTCCTGTATGACAAAGCCGCGGATGTCCTCATCCTCTTTGGAGACCATACAGGTTATGGCGGACGTCCCCTCTTCATAGCCCGGCCGGATCTGAATCTGCGCGGCCACGTTTAACTGTTCCAAAAGCGCTATAGCCTCCTCTCCGCCGCCCTGTACCAGGATTTCAAGCCCGCGGCCCTCCGATTCCACCTGCCGGAGCAGATGCTCCGTTGTATCGCTTGCCACTAATTTTCCGCCGGAAAGAATAAAGATATAATCGCAGACCTCCCGTACCTCAGAAAGGATATGGGAGCTTAGAATGACCGTGTGCTTCTCTCCAAGGCTCTGAATCAGCTCGCGGATTTCCAGGATCTGCCTTGGATCCAGCCCGACCGTCGGTTCGTCTAAGATAATGACCTCCGGATAGCCCAGTACGGCCTGTGAGAGGCCGACCCGCTGGCGGTAGCCTTTTGAAAGCTTCCGGATTAAACGCCTGCGCATATCCGTAATCTGCGTCATCTCCATCGCTTCCTCTATCGACTGCCTGCGGAGCGGTTTTTTGATCCCTTTTAATTCGGCCGCAAAGCCCAAATATTCCTCAACGCTCATATCCGAATACAAGGGCGGAATTTCCGGCAGATAGCCGATATGCTTTTTGGCTTCCTCCGGCTGCTTTAAAATATCATAGCCGTTGATTTTCACCGTACCGTCTGTCGCGCCTAAGTAGCCGGTCAAAATGTTTAACGTCGTCGATTTTCCGGCGCCGTTCGGACCTAAAAAGCCATAGATTCTTCCGGGCTCAACCGTCAGAGATAAATCGTCTACGGCGGTGTGGCTGCCGTATTTTTTTATCAGATGGGAAATTTCTATCATAGGTATCAGCCTCCTTTTCGCATTTTACAAGACAACTATCAGCGTATGCCTTGTTTGTGTAGAAAAGGAGGCCATTGTGTGAAAAGAATGTGGCCTGGCCGCTTACCGTGCGTACCCCAAAAAACGATATTTGGCGGCAATTGCTTCCGCTGTTTTCATGCCGTCCATCGCCGCAGACAGAATACCGCCCGCATATCCCGCGCCCTCGCCGCATGGATAAATCCCCGATATGCTGCTCTCGAAATCCTCCCCCCTGTGAATCCGGACAGGGGAGGAGGTTCGGCTTTCGATGCCGGAGAGTACCGTATCCTCTCGGTTAAAGCCCCGGATTTTTCCGGCGAACTGCTCCATGCCAGACAGAAGGGACTCATAGATCCCCTTTGGAAACAAGGTA
>CANDKL010000175.1 GCA_947385255.1 uncultured Roseburia sp.
GATCCGGCGTTAACCGGTCTGGTAGGCTCCTGCATCACAGCAGGCGTACAGTCCAATCCGGGCGTTGGCGTTACCATTAAGCACTATATTACAAACAACCAGGAAACCAGCAGGAACCAGGTAAATACTTCCATTTCCGAACGGGCATTGAGAGAAATTTACTTAAAGGGCTTTGAGATGGTTGTAAAATCCGCACAGCCGATGGCAATCATGAGCTCCTACAACAAAGTAAACGGAACCTATGCATGTGAGAACTTTGATTTACTGGAGTCTATCCCGCGCGGCGAGTGGGGCTTTGACGGTATGGTGATGACAGACTGGGGCGCAGGCGGAAGAGCCAGCGTAAGCGGCATGATGCACTCGGGCAATGACCTGGTAATGCCGGGAGGCACGCAGACCCGAATTGTCAACGCGTTGGCAGGCGCTCCTAGCAACAACAACGACAGAGGCAAAACACTGATTTTGGGTGATGTACAGAAATGTGCAGGCAGGGTTTTGACGATGATTATGCGCTCCTTACAGTTCGGCAGGATGTACAGTGAAGTAGAAGTAAAGGCACATACCTCTACCTATAATGATTTGACAACCTATTTATCATCCACCAAGGATAAGGTTGTTACTGCAGATGTCAATAATATGAAGGACGTGATGGGCGATTTAGAAAACACCATTCAGGATCTGAACAGTGAAATCGCAGCAAAGACAGAAGAGCTGAATACCTTAAAGGCTCAGATTGGAACCTTAGAGGGTACCTTAAACAGCCAGAATGAAGAGCTTGAGGCTGCAAAAGCAAAATTAGCGGCAGCAGAAAGCGCAGTAGCAGATTTGCAGGCAAAAGCAGAAGAGCTTGAGGCGGCAAAAGCACAGATGGCGGAGCTCGAAGCAAAAGCAAGCAATCTGGAAGAACAGCTTGGCGCACAGGATGAGGCTGTAAAGGCTGCCAGAAGCGAAACCGAGCAGGCAAAGCAGGAAGCATTGAGCGCAAGACAGGAAGCTTTGAATGCAAAAGCAGAAGTAGTAGCAGCTTTGACAGACCTTGCATTGGCGAAGGCAGACGCAGAGAAGGCAAAAGCAGACGCAGATCAGGCAAGGAAAGATGCAGATCAGGCGAAGGCAGACGCATTAAAGGCACAGGAAGAGGCTGACAGGGCAAAAGCAGACGCAGAGAAAGCACAGGCAGCTGCAGATCAGGCAAAAGAGAATGCGTTAAAGGCACAGTTAGAAGCCGATCAGGCAAAAGAAGCTGCAGCAAAGGCTCAGGAGAACATAGAGCAGGCAAGGGCAGATGCATTAAAGGCACAGCAGGAAGCAGACCTGGCAAAAGCAAATGCAGACAAGGCGCAGCAGGATGCGGATCAGGCGAAGGAAAATGCAATGAAAGCACAGCAGGAAGCAGACCGGCTGAAACAGGAAATTGCAAACGCAAAAGAAGACATATCAGATGCCCAGAAGACAGCAAATGATCTGGCAGCTAAGGTAGAAAGCCAGAACAAACAGCTGAAAGAGGCAGAAGAGAAGCTGGCAAACGCCCAGAAGGCAGCAGACGAGCTGAAGACCCAGTTAGGCTCCAGCGATACGCTGGCGAAGGATGCAATGGCTAAGGTAGAAGCGGCACAGAAGGATTTGGAGAAGCTGCAGTTCAAGACACAGGACATTACCTTAAAGAAAGCAGCCGGCAAGAAGAAGGCAATCGCTGTTTCCTGGAAGAAGGTTTCCGGTGCAGAGGGCTATGAAATCAGTTACGCTACAAAGGCAAGCTTTAAGAAAGCAAAGAAAACTACTGTAGGCAACAAGTCTGTACTCAAGGTGAAAAAATTAAAAGCAAACAAGAAATACTATGTTCGCGTACGTGCATACAAGACCATAGGCGGACAGAGAGTGTACACCGGTTACAGTGATAAGCTGACTGCAAAGACAAAAAAATAATGGAAAAGTGAAGCATTGGAGCGACGGGGAGCAGTTGAAAGACTGCTCCCCGTCTTTTGGAAGAGACAGGCTTTTCTGGAAATAGATAGATTTGTGTATTGAAAGGAACTGCATTTGGTGTTATACTCCAAAGTATATTCGTCGGATATTTTTACCAGAGCAGTCCGCGGAATATACAGCTGCAGTAATTTTAGAAGTAAATTTGGAATAAGGAGACTATGTATGGAGCAATACAAGCAGGAATTTATAGAATTTATGGTAGAAAGCAACGTATTAAAATTCGGCAGCTTTACATTAAAAAGCGGCCGCAAATCCCCGTTTTTTATGAATGCGGGAGCCTATACCACAGGATCGCAGCTGATGCGCCTGGGGGAGTATTATGCCAAAGCGATTCATGACAATTACGGAACGGATTTCGATGTTTTATTTGGTCCGGCGTACAAGGGGATTCCGTTGAGCGTCGCAGCCTGTATCGCATTTTCCAAATTGTACGGAAAGGAAATCCGTTACTGCTCGAACCGCAAGGAGGAAAAGGATCATGGGGATGCCGGCATTTTGCTCGGAAGCAGGCTAAAGGACGGTGACCGCGTTGTGATCATTGAGGATGTTACCACGTCCGGCAAGTCGATCGAAGAGACCCTTCCGATTTTAAAGGCGCAGGGAAATGTGGAGATCCTGGGCCTGATGGTTTCCTTAAACCGGATGGAGGTGGGTCTTGGCGGTACGATGGGCGCACTGGATGAGATCCGTGCGAAATACGGATTTTCGGCCAATGCCATTGTCAGCATGGCGGAGGTTGTAGAGCATCTGTACAACCGTCCCTGTCAGGGTAGCATTATCATTGACGATACATTAAAAACAGCAATTGACGAATACTATAAAGAGTATGGAGTAAGGTAGGATTTTGAAAAAAGAGAACACCAGGAAACTGTTATACGCCTTAAAAATTCTCTTATTTGCAGCCTATCTTGCACTGCTGTGTTACTTTTTGTTTTTCGCGGAAAGTATGGGGCGCAGCTTTACGGAGCGAACCTATCACTATAATCTGAGGCCCTTTAAGGAAATCAAAAGGTTTTGGGAGCACCGGGAGGCGCTGGGCTTTTGGTCTGTGACTCTGAATCTGGCAGGAAATGTAGTTGCATTTATTCCGTTTGGCATGTTTTTGCCGTGGCTCTATGGGCAGTGCAGAAGATTTTCGATTACAGTGTTCTTCAGCTTTGAGCTCAGCCTGTTTGTGGAAATCACACAGCTGGTGCTTAAGGTGGGAAGCTTTGATGTGGATGACATTCTTTTAAATACGTTGGGCGGTATTCTGGGATTTTTGGGATACCGGATATATGTATCGATCAGAAGGCGGATGCCGGGCGGTTAAAGAGCCTTGGCATGGAGGATAGCATGAAGGATAAAAAGCATTATAAATTTACCGGGAAAAAACATTCAAAAAGAGGGATGCTGGCCTGCATATTAGCGGCGGCATCCATCTTTGCGCTGATTTACCTGGTTTTGGCATCATTCTGGCAGAACGGGAACGGAGGCATAAGCCTGGGCGGCATGGGGATACTGGCGCTGATTGTTGCGCTGGCCGCGTTTGTACAGGCGGTAAAGAGCCTACGTGAGGAGGATTCCTTTCGGGGAATCCCGATCGCGTCGATGCTGCTTTCTGTTCTGGCAGCAGGCGCCTGGATTGCACTGTATGTAACAGGCTTTATGATGGCATAAAAAGGAAAGAGGGAAAGAGATGGAACGGTTAGAGCAGCAGCTCCGGTTTTTGCTGGAGTTAGACAAGCAAAAGGAGATTATGCGCCAGACCTATCTGGCAGACGCCAGCCGCAAGGAGGGCGATGCGGAGCATGCGTGGCATTTGGCAGTGATGGCATTTTTGCTGGCGGATTATGCCAATGAGAAAATTGACGTATTGAAGACAGTGAAAATGGTGCTTTTGCATGATGTTGTGGAGATTGACGCGGGAGACACGTACGCCTATGATATGGAAGGCAATCAGACGAAGCGGCTGAGAGAGGAGAACGCGGCGGATCGCATTTACGGAATGCTGCCGGAGGATCAGAAGCAGGAATACCGCGCACTCTGGGAGGAATTTGAGAAAAGGGAAACGCCGGAGGCGAAATTTGCAAATACTTTGGATAAGGTGCAGCCGGTGCTTTTAAATCATGCTTCGGGCGGTAAATCGTGGCGTGAGCACCAGATAAAAAAACAGCAGATTTTAGATCGGAATCAAAATACCCACGAGGGAAGCGAAGCGCTGTGGGAGTATGTTTTGAATCTTATAGAAGAAAATACCAGGAAGGGCAATATTGGCGAATAGCAATGGGATATCAGGAAATTTTTAAAGACGGAAATGAAGAGGTATACGAGCGTTATACGCTGGTGATAGAGCGAATCGGCGAAATTCGCAGAGAGCAGAAGGTACCGGAGGAATACAGGCATTATTTTGGAAAAACAGCAGGTCTTATCTGTTTTCTGGATGAAATTCTGCGCAAAGCAGAGGCAGATGCAATCAGGGTCCGAAGCCTTGCGGAATGTGAGGAGGACAACCGCAGGCTGTATGAGGAGCTTTTGCCGGGGCACTATGAGGACAGCTATGCCAATCCGGCGGCGGCTGTGCGTCTGCTGGGCAGGGAATTCGGCGGCCTGCTCTGCTTTTTATATACCAGGCTGCGGGAGCTGGCCGCATATGCGTTTGAAGGGCGGCGGATGCATTTTACCATTTTCTGCGAGTTGTTTGTAGAAATATATAATTGCTTTGAGTGGAAGGAGGGTACGAAGGCAGAAGAAATCCGGCGGATTCTATACGGCTTTTTCTATGATTACAGCGAGATATTTGCCGAGGACAGAGTGCGTGACATGGTAGATCCGGAGTATGATTTTTTTACCGGTATTGTGATGGAATCGGACTTATCGGATTTGCGCTACCTCTATCGGTACGGGGAGTATGTGGGCGAAAACGAAATCCGGACGGCGGAGTTTTTAAACGCTTTATCCGAAGCAGAGGTTTTGGCAATGGCGGATACCATGACGGAAGGGTTTCGCATCGGCTACGAAAAGCTGGGTAAGGATCTGGCGAAAAAGGAAACAGTCTGCATGGAGTATCCGCTGGGGTTTGAGCGGATGGTGCGCGCCGCAATCGGGAATTTGAAAAAGCTGGGCCTAAGCGCGACCGCGTACCGCTGTCCGCAGCCCTCCTTTGGCAGGAGGAGGGGCTGTTCTACCAGCCCGGTCAATCCGCAGTTCGGATTTGACCACAAGGCGGACGGCGCTGTTTATCTGGACAAGGCATATGTGGAGCGTTATTTGGAGGCGATGAAGGCTGCTTATGAGAAATATAAGAAAAAGGCGGCCCGCCACGCCGGCCCGGCTGTGACAGAGACCTTCGGCGAGGCGAATTTTGAACTGGTGCAAAAGCCCGAAGCGTATCAGTACAGCGAGGCGCAGCAGGAGCTTGTAGTTTACCAGATGAGCCGCCAGGGCCGCCTGATCAACGCATATATTCCAGGAGACGAGCGCAGTTTTACGATTATCGCGTATCCGATTCCGGAAATCGGAGCGAAGTATACGGATATTTTCCGGGAAACGGTAAAGCTGAACACGCTGGATTATAAGGCCTACTGCAGGATGCAGCAGAGGCTGATTGATGTGCTGGATACGGCGGATTGCGTGCATATTACCGGAAAGGGCAAAAATAAAACGGATCTTTTTGTAAAGATTCATCCGCTTGCGGATCCAAACAGGCAGACGGCGTTTGAGAACTGCGTGGCAGACGTCAATATTCCGGTCGGCGAGGTGTTTACCTCACCGGTGCTGGAGGGGACGAATGGGAAGCTGCATGTAACGTGGGTGTATTTAAACGGCCTGCGATATCAGAATTTGGAGCTGGATTTTACAGACGGCATGGTAACGGCTTATTCCTGTTCAAATTTTGCGGGGGAAGAGGATAACCGGCGGTTTTTAAAGGAGAATCTTTTGCAGCAGCATGACACGCTTCCGCTGGGTGAGTTTGCGATTGGGACGAATACGACGGCTTATCGGATGGCGAAGGAGTACGGAATTATGGAAAAGCTGCCGATTCTGATTGCGGAAAAGACCGGGCCGCACTTTGCGATTGGGGATACCTGTTATTCGCACGCGGAGGAGACGGCGGTGTGGAATCCGGACGGGAAAGAGATGATTGCAAAGGATAATTCCGTTTCTGTCTTGCGGAAGGAAGACGAAGCGAAGGCTTATCTGAACTGCCATACGGATATTACGATTCCTTATGAGGAGCTGGACCGGATTACGGTAGTGAGACGGGATGGAAGCAAAACGGATGTGATCCGGGACGGGAGATTTATGGTACCCGGGACGGAGGAGCTGAATCAGGCGTTGGAGTAAGAGTAGTGGATTGTTGGAAGGAAACATGATAAGATGGTGTTGCAAATGGAACATACAAATTAGAAAAGGAGTATTGGCATGGCAAAGGTAGGAATAGTAATGGGCAGCGATTCGGATATGCCGGTTATGGCGAAGGCGGCCGACGTATTAGAGCAGCTTGGGATTGAATACGAAATGCGGATTATTTCCGCGCACCGTGAGCCGGATGTATTTTTTGAATACGCCAAAACAGCCGAGGAAAAAGGCTTTAAGGTGATTATCGCAGGAGCCGGTATGGCCGCGCACCTGCCGGGGATGTGCGCGGCGATTTTCCCGATGCCGGTAATTGGCATTCCGATGCATACGACATCT
>CANDKL010000176.1 GCA_947385255.1 uncultured Roseburia sp.
GCCTGCGGCAAGGGATGCAGCAAGGACAAAAAAACTGCTGCCCGCATGTTATAATCTGGCAGATACACACTAAAACAAACTCCGTGGACACTTCAATCATCCCCGGTACCGCCTAAGCTCCTTTTTCATATAAGCAAGCGTCTCCTCCTCGCTGTACACAAACCAGCTTCCCTTTAAATAACCGAAAAACCGGGCGTATTCCTCCCGGATATCCGGATCCGCGATTGCAATCTCCTCTTTTTTCCCCTCCTCTAAGCTGATATAAATATGCAGCTGGCCGTTTTCACTATACCGCTGCTCCACACAAATCCCCTGCATATCGGCAAAGTCATCCTTCAGTAAGATATAATGGAATGATAAATTATGTTCCTGGATAAAAATCATATTCTCAAGCACCTCGCAGCGCTGCTCTATGGACAGTGGCCGGTATACTTTATAGGGAAACAGATCCACTACGCCGTATTCCATAAATTTGCGCAGGCCGCCCCTGGAAAAGACAGAATGCACTCTCTGCATCCGCGCAGCACAGTTCGGGTACCGCAGGATTCCCTGGATCATCTCGTCGCGGCCTGGCAGATCCGGCAGAATATTTTCCTGTAGTATTTGTTCCGTCAGGCCCACGCTGATACACGGCATGAAATCCACCCCCGCACATTGCAATTTTATCAGCTGCTCCTCGCTGTCCAAAAATTCCATAACCTCTTTATTGCATTTGCAGAACTGGCCGGACTGTGCTTTGAGCTCTTCAAAGCTTTCTTGAAAAAATGCAATCCACGCCGGATCCCGCGTTATCATCCCACACGACAGATCGGACGGAAACTGGATCAGGAAACGCTCTGACACCAGCCAGTTCTGCCTCATCTGGTCCAACTCCTCCAATCCATTGTAAAAATAAATGTCCGCGGGATTTTTCGTAATCAGCAAATCAACCATCTGCCGCATCCACACCAGCTTTTGCTCCGCCATCCCTATAGTTCCATTGGTGCTGCTGGTATACACAAACATTTCAATCGGATTCCCCGAACGGCTCTGAAACTGCTTTAGCTGTACCAGCAGCCACTCCGGCAAAACCTGCAGCTTGAAGCAAAGGCTTTTCTGCCCTTCGGATAGTGACGCTGTAAGCGCAGCCTGTACACACTGCATCAAATCCAATTTGTGATCCAGCTTCCGGAATCCGGGCAGGGTACCCTCCCCCTCCGCCGACAGCGGCCATGCGTGATCCTTGCTGCTGCCCAGCCTGTATTCCGCCCGTTTTTCCGCCAGGGTATGCAGCGTCTTTAAAATTTCGCCAAAACAATTCGCGTGCGTTTCCCCCAATACCTCTTTACGGTACCTAAACTCCAGCATCTCCATTTCATACGGAGTAAGCCGCAGTTTTTCGGTGAGCCCCTCCAGACGCTTCCAATTCCGCGGCAAAGAAGCGCCGCTCAACCACCGGAATAAGACAGTCGTATCGATCCGGCACAGCCTGGCCGCCTGCGCCCCGCTCATCCTCCTGGCTTTCAAAATCCCGTCTAAAAAAACGGAAAACTCTGACATGTTCATTCCCCCATTCTTTACATTGCCCCTTTGATCTCCTGCTGTATCCGTTCCTACTCCCCTCTGGTTTCAATCAGTTTTTTAATATATGTTCCGGTATAAGACTTCTTCGACTTCGCCACCTCCTCCGGCGTACCGTATGCGACTACCGTCCCGCCGCCGTCTCCGCCTTCCGGCCCCATATCAATAATATAATCCGCCGTCTTAATCACATCCAGATTGTGCTCAATGACGACAACCGTATTCCCGCCCTCTGACAGCTTGTGCAAAATCTCAATCAGTTTGTGCACATCCGCAAAATGCAGTCCAGTCGTCGGCTCGTCCAAAATATAAATCGTCTTTCCCGTACTCCGGCGGCTTAACTCCGTCGCCAGTTTAATCCGCTGCGCTTCCCCGCCGGACAACTCCGTAGACGGCTGCCCCAAACGGATATATGAAAGTCCCACGTCGTAAAGCGTGCGGATTTTCCGCTCGATAGACGGCACATTCTGAAAAAATTCCAGCGCTTCCTCGACGGTCATATTCAGAACGTCATAAATATTTTTCCCTTTGTACCGCACCTCCAGCGTCTCCCTGTTATAGCGCTTCCCCTGGCAGACGTCGCAGGGCACATAAACATCCGGCAGGAAATGCATTTCGATTTTCAGGATGCCGTCGCCGGAGCAGGCCTCACAGCGCCCGCCCTTAACATTAAAGCTGAAGCGTCCCTTCTTATACCCCTTTGCCTTCGCATCGGGCGTTGCCGCAAACAGATCGCGGATCATATCAAATACCCCGGTATACGTAGCCGGATTGGAGCGGGGCGTCCTGCCAATAGGCGACTGGTCGATATCAATCACCTTGTCTAACTGCTCCATGCCGCGGATTTCTTTGTATTTGCCCGGAATCGTCCTGGCGTGGTTCAGCTCCCGCTGCAGTACCTTGTACAGCACCTCGTTCGTCAGAGAGCTTTTACCGGAGCCGGACACGCCGGTTACACAGGTCATAACGCCGAGCGGGATATCGACGCTTACCTTTTTCAGGTTATTCTCTTCTGCGCCGATAATTTTCAAAAATCCCGTAGGCTGCCTGCGCTCCTTTGGCACCGGAATGAATTTACGGCCGCTCAAATAAGCCCCGGTGATGGAATCCGGGCTGTCCATAATATCCTGCGCCGTACCCGTCGCCACAATCCTGCCGCCGTGTTCCCCGGCCTTCGGGCCGACGTCTACGATATAATCCGCAGATCGTATTGTGTCCTCGTCATGCTCTACGACTACCAGTGTATTTCCCAGATCACGCAGGTTTTTCAAAGTGGCCAGCAGCTTGTCGTTGTCCCGCTGGTGCAGGCCGATACTTGGCTCGTCTAAAATATACGCCACGCCCACAAGCCCGGACCCAATCTGTGTCGCTAGCCGGATACGCTGCGCCTCGCCCCCGGACAATGTAGCGGTCGCCCGCGAAAGGCTCAAATAATCCAAACCCACGTCGACTAAAAACCCGACTCTTGCCGCGATCTCTTTTAATATCTGGCTTCCGATCCGCTTCTGCTGATCGCTCAATTCCATTTCCTTTAAAAACTGCTGTAAATGAAGAATGGATAAATTGGTAATTTCAAAAATATTCCGATCCGAAACCGTGACGGCAAGCGACGACTTTTTCAGCCGCTGCCCCTTGCACTCGCGGCAGGGCGTAATGCGCATAAACTGCTCGTATTCCTGCTTCATCACGTCAGAACCCGTTTCCCGGTACCTTCTCTGCACATTGCGGATCAGCCCTTCAAATGCCACATCATAAACGCCCTCCCCGCGCTGCCCCCGATAATGCACCTTCACCTTTCTGCCGTCCGTGCCGTAAATCAGCATATGGCGTATCTTCTCAGGCAAATCCTGGTACGGTGTATTCAAATCAAACCCATACTCCTCCGACAAGGCCTTTAAGGTCGCATACGTATAGCTGGACGGATCCGTGCAGGACTGCCAGCCCATTACCTGGATTGCGCCCTCCGCAATGCCAAGGCTCTTGTCCGGAATCATCAGATCCTCGTCAAATTCCATTTTGTACCCCAGGCCAAAGCAAACCGGACAGGCGCCAAACGGATTATTGAAGGAAAAGCTTCTTGGCTCAATTTCATCTACGCTAATCTCACAATCCGGGCAGGCAAAGCTTTCCGAAAAATTCCATGTTCTGCTGCCGCTCTCCGGGGAATTGTCCGCATTTTCCCCCTGAGACGCCCCGGGAGGCAGAACCTCCACCATCAAAAGTCCCTCCGCCAGCGCCAGAACATTTTCAATCGAATCCGTCAGGCGCTTTTCGATGCCTTCCTTCACTACAAGGCGGTCTACCACGATTTCAATATTATGCTTTTTATTTTTATCCAGTTTAATCTCCTCTGTCAGCTCGTAAATGCTGCCGTCCACCCGGACACGGACATAGCCGCCCTTTTTTGCTTTTTCAAACAGCTTCTGATGCTCCCCCTTGCGCCCGCGCACGACCGGAGCCAAAAGCTGGATCTTCGTCCGTTCCGGCAGGCTCAATATCTGATCCGCCATCTGATCCACCGTCTGCTTCTTAATCTCACGGCCGCACTTTGGACAGTGCGGAATACCAATCCGAGCATAGAGCAGACGGAAGTAGTCATAAATTTCCGTCACCGTCCCCACGGTAGAACGCGGATTGCGATTCGTCGATTTCTGGTCAATCGAAATCGCAGGAGGCAGACCTTCGATTTTTTCCACGTCTGGCTTTTCCATCTGCCCCAAAAACTGTCTGGCGTACGAGGACAGTGATTCCATATAGCGCCGCTGCCCCTCCGCATAAATCGTGTCAAATGCCAGAGAGGATTTGCCGGAACCGCTCAGACCGGTAAACACTACCAGCTCACCGCGCGGAATATCCACATCGATCCCTTTCAAATTGTGCTCTCTCGCCCCTCTGATTTTGATGTACTTTCTTTCCTTCATGATCCTGCTCCTGTTCTGATTGCTAAATTTGCTGTACTCCCACTTGAAATCAACTTCTGGCCTGCCGTCCCTGGTATGGCAACGCGGCCGCTCCTTTCCTCAGCTCTAGTACTCCATCCGGACAGGAATTGGAGTTTGGGGCTGTATGGTTCGTACCAGTGCTAGGCAAAATTTCGACGGCGATGCGGTGGCATCGTCTAGAAATTTTAATGACGCAATGGTGCGAAACAGGCAGCTCCAAACTTCGGTTTCTGTCCGGATGGAATACTAGGTCCCTGTATCGTTACGGTATTTTTTCAGCTCAATCATCTTATCCCGCAGCTCGGCTGCCGCTTCAAAATTCAGCTCGGCCGCCGCGCGCTCCATCTTCTTTTTCACCTCTGCAATCAGCTTATCCAGCTCCTTTACACTCATCGACTCCGGATCCTTATCAAACCGCTGCTCCTCCTTCGCTACTTTTTTGGAAATGCTGATCAAATCACGCACAGACTTGCGGATGGTCTGCGGCGTAATCCCATGTGCCTCATTATACTGCTGCTGTATGGTACGCCTGCGCTCCGTCTCCTCCATAGCAACGCGCATGGAGTCGGTAACCAAATCCGCATACATAATAACATGCCCGTCAGAATTCCGTGCCGCGCGCCCAATCGTCTGAATCAGCGACGTCTCCGACCGCAGAAACCCTTCTTTATCCGCGTCCAGGATCGCAACCAGCGTTATCTCCGGTATATCCAGCCCCTCGCGCAGCAGATTAATGCCGACCAGCACGTCGAATACATCCAGCCGCATATCGCGGATAATCTCGGAACGCTCCAGCGTGTCGATATCGGAATGCAGATATTTTACACGAATGCCCACTTCGTTCATATAATCGGTCAGATCCTCCGCCATCCGCTTGGTCAGTGTCGTAATCAGAATCTTATTGTGATTTTTCGTTTCCTTCTTCACCTCGGCAATCAAATCGTCAATCTGCCCCTCTACCGGACGCACCTCCACCTTCGGATCGAGCAGGCCCGTCGGACGAATAATCTGCTCCACCCGCTTTAGCTCGTGCTCTTTTTCATAGACATTCGGCGTCGCGGAAACAAACATCATCTGATTGATTTTGCTTTCAAATTCTTCGAAATTCAAGGGGCGGTTATCCTTAGCGGAGGGCAGGCGAAAGCCATAGTCCACCAATGTGGATTTACGCGACTGATCCCCCGCGTACATCCCGCGTACCTGCGGAATCGTGATATGCGACTCATCTACAATAATCAGAAAATCATCCGGAAAATAATCCATCAGCGTATGCGGCGTCGCACCCGCCGGCTTCCCCGCCAAATGCCGGGAATAATTCTCAATACCGCTGCAAAACCCCGTCTCCCGCATCATTTCCACGTCAAAATTCGTCCGCTCGGCAATCCGCTGCGCCTCCAGCAGCTTGTCCTGGCTTTTAAACCAGCGGACACGCTCTTCCATTTCCTGCTCAATCACAACGCAGGCTTCATTGATCTTCTCCTGCGGTACAACGTAATGGGAAGCGGGGAAGACGGCAATGTGCTCCAACTGATGCTTAATCTCCCCGGTTAGAACATCCACCTCGGTAATCCGATCAACCTCGTCTCCAAAGAATTCCACACGATATGCCGTATCGCTGAAGTTCGCCGGGAAGATTTCCAGCACATCCCCGCGCACGCGGAAGGTGCCGCGGTGGAAGTCCATGTCATTGCGGGTGTACTGGATGCCGATCAGCTTTTGGATGACCTCATCGCGATCTTTTTCCTGCCCGGGGCGTAGGGATACCATCATGTTCTGGTAGTCCACCGGGCTGCCTAAGCCGTAGATGCAGGATACGCTGGCGATGATGACGACGTCCCGGCGCTCGACTAAGGCGGCTGTGGCAGATAGGCGCAGCTTGTCGATTTCTTCGTTGATGGCGGAATCTTTGGCGATGTAGGTGTCCGAGGACGGGATGTAGGCCTCGGGCTGGTAGTAGTCGTAGTAGGACACAAAATACTCTACTGCGTTCTCAGGGAAGAACTCCTTGAACTCGCCGTAGAGTTGGGCGGCGAGGGTTTTATTGTGCGCTATTACCAAAGTGGGCTTGTTCAGCTGCTGGATGACGTTTGCCATGGTAAACGTCTTTCCGGAGCCTGTGACGCCCAGTAAAGTCTGGAATTGGTTGCCTTC
>CANDKL010000177.1 GCA_947385255.1 uncultured Roseburia sp.
CTCACCAAAACTTACTCAGGCAGATTCGGCTTATACAGCTGCAGCGTAACGCTCCCGTCTTCATTTAAGGTATAGTATTCTACAAGTATGCTGTCGGGATTATCACCGGAAATGCCAGTATAAGAAACATATCCGGTTTTTCCATCTGGAAACAGGTCTTTTACCGCCGGCTTTGAACGGTTGCTGTTTTGATACCCAAACCGGACGTCTATCCGTCCCTGTGAATCCGGGACAAATGTTTGGACAGAACCTTCTTCTGTAAGAGGCGTTGCATATTCATTGATATTGTCCGGAGTAATCTGTTCCACAAATGCAAAAGCTTCCTTAATCCGGCTTGACCATTCGGTCGAATAGCTTGTGACCTCATTTTCCAGAAGGTCACGCTGATGCTGTTCGAAGGCTGCCGCCATTTCGGCAGCGGCTTTTGGATCGGCCTTTGCGGCGTCTAAAGGAAGGGAAAACAGTGCGTTTAGCCCTTCATATTCTTCATTTCGCTCCAGGATGCCGGAATCGTTGTCGTAAAGATAGGAATATTCGCTGAAGACTGGAAGATCGTCGGAAACGCACATATAGATCTCGTGGTCTGCAAATAATTCCAGATTATTACATTCATACATAAAGTATAATGTATCGCCTATCTGTTCCTGACGCGAGCCGGCTGCCTGTCCAAACATCGAATCGTAGGTTTCGTAATCATATCCCATGACAACCGGAAATGCTGTAAAATCAGTCCAGGGCTCTAACCGTTCGCCTTCAATGGCAAATAAGACATAGGTCCGGCTTGTTAAAGGCACAGTACCGTCCTCTGTTTCTGTCTGGCTGGCGCCCGTACCGTTTCGCGTGACGCTGGTTCCGTCGGCAGAATATTTGATAGAATACTGGTATCCGGTCAGGTCTTTGCCGCTTGTGAAGCCAAGCAGTGTGACACGATAGCCGCCGTAGCTTTGGGTTTCGTTGATGTAAACCGCGTCTTCTCCTTGAAACGCGTCCGCCAGCTCCGATTCGCCCCAGTCCCGGACGATTTGATCGGGTTTTAAATAGGTCCATGCGGCGTAGACAGAAATGGAAGTGATGACAACCGCTGTCAGGCAGGAAAGTATGGCGGTTACGTATTTTTTGCGTGTTGTTTTTTTCATAGGCGTTACCTCCTTTGCTTGTGAGAGAGTGTTCTGGATTAACCAGTAGTCCGGTTCGTTCTCTGGAGTAAGGGCCTGATTTAATAGGTTATCCATGTTTTTCATCTAAAGCAGCCTCCAGTTCTTTTTCTAATATTTTTTTTGCCTGATGTAATCGGCTTTTTACCGTTCCGACGGGGATTTTTAACACGAAAGCAATCTGTGCGATCGGTAAATGCTCCATGTAAAACAGGAGGATCGGAAGCTTATATTTTTCCGGCAGACGGCTTACCGCCTGGCGTACCAGGGCGGATTCCTCCTTCCTGAGAAGCTCCTGTTCCGGAGAAGGTGCATGTTCATCCATGTGTTCAAGCTCCGGTGCGTCGGCCAGAGGGAGCACAGCTGCAATCCGGTTCCTCCAGGCATGCTTGCGCTTTTTGTTTTTCCAGAGCTTATACGCGACAGAGAGCAGATAGCCTTTCGGATTTCTTGTGTCATCTATTTCATCCGCCAGCTCCATCGCTTTTAAAATAGTATCCTGAAATAAATCGTCGGCATCCTGTAAATTGAATGTAATGCTTCTGCAGAACGAATAAATTTCCGTTCCGTATTTTATTATGCAGTTTTCCAGTTCAGATTTTGTCATATGGTTCACCTTGATAAGACGTCTTATGCTTGCCCTTCACTTAAATATGGTCATCAGCGTTTCAAAGGTTCGGAATTTTAAAAAAATTTTTTTGTGTGGATTGAAAGGTGTATTTCCATAGTTTATCCGGAAAAACTGATAATTTCCATGATTTTTGCAAAAAATCAAATAAATACTACATATAGAATTTGGGTTGACAGGACATACTATATATGGTATATTTCTTGTTGCACGAGCCGGAAACTACCAGATATGGTAACGGATTTTGGCGAACGGAGTAAAACTAGATTACGAGGAGAGGTTGTCATGAAGATTATAAAACGAAGTGGTACGGAAGAGGATTTCCATATTTCCAAAATAGAAGCCGCTGTTGTAAAAGCAAACCGCACCGTACTTGAGGATGATAAAATGACCGATGGGCAGGTACAGGAAATCTGCCGTCATCTGGAAGAGATCTGCAGCAGTATGGGGCGTGCTTTGAATGTAGAAGAAATACAGGATTTGGTAGAGAATGAGATTATGCAGCAGCAGGCGTTTGCCGTAGCGCGCAATTACATCACCTACCGTTACAAGAGGGCGCTGGTGCGTAAGGCAAATTCGACGGACAAGCAGATTATGAGCCTGCTCGAATGTGACAACGAGGAGGTTAAGCAGGAAAATTCCAATAAGAACCCGACTGTCAACAGCGTACAGAGGGATTACATGGCGGGGGAGGTCAGCAAGGACATTACCCGGCGTTTTCTGCTGCCGCAGGAGATTGTGGAGGCGCATGAGGCCGGGCTCATCCATTTCCATGATTCGGATTATTTTGCGCAGCATATGCACAACTGCTGTCTGGTGAACCTGGAGGATATGCTGCAGAATGGGACGGTCATCAGCGGGACGATGATTGAAAAGCCGCACAGCTTTTCGACGGCATGCAATATTGCAACGCAGATTATCGCGCAGATTGCAAGCTCGCAGTACGGCGGGCAGAGCATTTCGCTTTCGCATCTGGCCCCCTTTGTGGACGTCAGCCGGCACAGATTTCGGAAGGAGGTACGGCAGGAGTTTGCATCGGCCGGGATAGCACTGAACGAGGATCAGCTGAACCGCGTTGCGGAATCCAGAGTGCTGGAGGAAATCAACCGCGGCGTGCAGATGATTCAGTATCAGGTCATTACGCTGATGACGACAAACGGGCAGGCGCCGTTTGTTACGGTATTTATGTATTTGAACGAGGTGCCGGAGGGCAGGACCAGGGACGATCTTGCGCTTGTCATTGAAGAGGTGCTGCGGCAGCGTATCCATGGCGTGAAGAATGAGGCCGGCGTATTTATTACCCCGGCGTTCCCGAAGCTGATTTATGTGCTGGAGGAGGACAATATCAAAGAGGGCAGCAGGTACTGGGAGCTGACCAGGCTGGCTGCGGAATGCACCGCTAAGCGCATGGTGCCGGATTACATTTCGGAAAAGGTAATGCATGAGCTGAAGGAAGGAAACTGCTATCCGTGTATGGGCTGCCGTTCCTTTTTGAATTTGTATCAGGAGGAAAACGGCAAATATAAATTTTACGGCAGGTTTAACCAGGGCGTCGTAACGTTAAATCTTGTGGACGTGGCGTGCAGCTCCGGGGGAGATAAGGACAGCTTCTGGCGGATTTTGGACGAGCGGCTTTTGCTCTGTAAGGAGGCGCTGATGTGCCGCCACAACCGTCTGAAGGGCACGCTCTCGGACGTGGCTCCGATTCTCTGGCAGTACGGGGCGCTTGGCCGGCTGAAAAAGGGCGAGCCGATCGATTCGCTTTTATATGGAGGCTATTCCTCTATTTCCTTAGGATATGCGGGTCTTTGCGAGTGTACGCAGTATATGACAGGCAAATCCCATACCGATCCCGAAGCGACGCCGTTTGCGCTGGCAGTTATGCAGCGGCTGAACGACGCCTGTGAGGAGTGGAAGCAGGAGACGAATATCGGTTTTAGCGTATATGGGACGCCTTTGGAGTCTACGACCTATAAATTTTCGAAATGCTTACAGAAGCGGTTCGGCATCATTCCGGGTGTGACGGACAAGAACTATATTACAAACAGCTACCATGTCCATGTCGGCGAACCCATCGACGCATTTGAAAAGCTGACCTTTGAGGCGCAGTTCCAGCGGCTTTCCCCGGGCGGGGCCATCAGCTATGTGGAGGTGCCGAATATGACGGACAATATTGACGCGGTGCTGGCGGTAATGCAGCATATTTATGAAAACATCATGTATGCGGAGCTCAATACCAAGAGTGACTACTGTCAGATCTGCGGATACAACGGTGAAATTAAAATTGCGACGGACGGGGACGGCAAGCTGGTATGGGAATGCCCGAACTGCGGCAACCGGGATCAGGACAAAATGAATGTGGCAAGAAGGACCTGCGGGTACATCGGCACACAGTTCTGGAATCAGGGACGGACGCAGGAAATCAAGGATCGGGTGCTGCATCTATGAAATATGCCGGAATAAAATACTGTGATATTGCAAACGGGACGGGCGTGCGGACCGTCCTGTTTGTTTCCGGCTGCAGAAACCACTGCAAGGGGTGCTTTCAGCCGGAGACCTGGGATTTTGATTACGGAGAGGAATTTACGGAGGAAATACAAAAGCAGCTTTTGGATTCCTTAAAGCCGCCTTACATCAAGGGCCTTACGCTTTTGGGCGGCGATCCGTTTGAGCCGGAAAACCAAAAGGGGCTGCTGCCGTTTCTGCGCCGCATGAAACAGGAATATCCCGCAAAGGATATCTGGGCGTATACGGGCTATCTTCTGGATCGGGATTTGGTACCCGGCGGAAAACGCTTTACGGAGGATACAATAGAGATGCTTTCTTTTATAGATGTTTTGGTAGACGGCCCGTATCTGGAGGCGGAATACAGCATTATGCTGAAATTCAAGGGCTCTGCGAACCAGCGGGTCATTGACTGTAAGCACTATAGGAATACAGGAGAGGTGCTGGAGCTTTTGTAAAAAAACATATTTTTTTCATATTTTTATCAAAATCAGAACATAAATCAGTATTAGACTACTCCATAGAAACGAAAACAACAGAAATGTTCAAGTCATAAGAGAAATAGAAGGGAGTAATCATCATGAAAAAAAGCAGTTTTTTGAGTAAGCTGACAAAATGTGCGGCACTGGCACTCGT
The DNA here is from genome assembly GCA_947385255.1 of uncultured Roseburia sp. Classification (GTDB taxonomy): domain Bacteria; phylum Bacillota; class Clostridia; order Lachnospirales; family Lachnospiraceae; genus Roseburia_B. Next base: position 4,924 of record CANDKL010000177.1, read on the forward strand.
ATTTGGCGTAGTTGGAGGTACGGCATATTCCGGAACGAATTATTTCTTTGGAAGCACGATAGGAAAAGGCGGGGAAGCGGAGGAGGCCGACGATACGATTTCCTCTACGAAGATTCAGCCGACCAGCAATGTAACCTACATTGAGTCGAAGGACATCTCCGGCGTGGTAGAAGCCGCAATGCCCTCTGTTGTTGCCATTACCAGTATGACGCAGCAGGATGTGCTGAGCTTCTTCGGACGCGGGCAGACGATTGAGAGTGAAAGCAGCGGCTCCGGGATCATCGTAAGCAAGGATGAACAATATCTTTATATTGCCACCAATAATCATGTGGTGGAAAACAGCAGCGCCCTGACGGTACAGTTTTCTGATGAAACAACGGCAGTGGCTTCGGTGCGGGGAACGGATCCGGCGGATGATTTGGCTGTCGTGCAGGTGGCGCTGACGGAGTTGTCGGAGGAAACATTAAATACCGTTCAGGTTGCCGCAATCGGAGATTCGGATCAGCTTTCCGTGGGAGACGCCGCAATTGCAATCGGGAATGCACTGGGCTATGGACAGTCGGTTACGACAGGCGTAATCAGCGCATTGGGCAGAGAGGTCACCTTCCAGGATGAGTCCACAGGAGAAACGCTCACAAGCCGCCTGATTCAGACCGACGCCGCAATCAATCCGGGCAACAGCGGCGGCGCGCTGTTAAACGCAGACGGAGAGGTCATCGGAATTAACTCTTCCAAGTATTCGGATACGCAGGTGGAGGGCATGGGCTTCGCCATCCCGATGGCTACGGTAAAGCCGATTGTAGAGGATCTGATTGCAAACGGAAAGACGACAATCAGCGGTACGCCGTATCTTGGTATCTATGGACATGATGTGGCTGAGGAGGCCCTGAAATATTACAATATGCCGAAGGGCGTCTATGTTGCGCAGGTCATTGAAGGCAGCGGGGCGGATACGGCAGGAATTATGGCAGGAAATATTATTACGAAAATCGACGATACGGAGATCGATTCTATGGATGCGATGAAATCCTGTGTCAGTGAATATAAAGTAGGAGATACGGTTGTTGTTACCGTGCAGATTGCGGATAACGGAGGCTATATTGAGAAACAGATTCCGGTTACATTGACGGCCAATACGTATTAAGAAAACTAGAAAGCTGGGCAAGCAGAGGGCAGGAGTGTGTATCCTGCCCTCTTTCGCTGTCTTCAAACAAAAAAATACAAATAATTTCCTTTTTCTATCATCAGAAACTATGCTATAATGACAAAAACGAAAGGAGATTCATATGGAACAATTCAAAAGGAAAGAGGCCCGCGTTTGGATCAGATGGTTCAGAACGTTTTTTTGCCTGTTTTGCTTTTTGGCGATGGGTTCTGCAGCCGTGCATGCGGCAGAAACGGATTCGGCCATTGAGCGCCTGGAGGAGGTCTACATCACCGGATTTTTCAAGGACGCGCCGCAGCAGCAGCTCCACTGGACCTATGTAAATTCAGGCTATGCCGGACAGCCGTATTTTTTCCTGCCTGCGGGAATGGATTCGGATAGGGTGAAAATCTGGTTTGCATCTGCAAAGAAGGGGGAGGACGGCAGTGTGGAGTATGTGCCGCAGAAAGGCTCTGTAACGGTAAACGGAGAGCAGATACATAGCAGATCGGAAGAGCACACGTCTGAACTCCAGTCACAG
>CANDKL010000178.1 GCA_947385255.1 uncultured Roseburia sp.
ATTCAGCACCGCCTCAATCACCTCTATAGCGCTCTCCTTCTGTCTGGAGTTCATTTTCAGGTTATATACGAAGCATGGAATTTTTTTATCCGGGTAAAATTTCATCCGTCCCTCAAAGAGGCCTACAAACTGCGGTATCCTGGCCGGATCGATTTTGGCCCGTTCAAACAGGGTAAAGCGCACCTCGTCCCCCTTCTGCGCTATATCTGTAAAGTAGCACTGGTGGGCCCGCGCCTTGTATTCCGCCAGCAACAGCAGGTTGCCTGCAGGCTTTGGCGGATCCCCAAACCGGTCAATGAGCTCTTCTAGGATATTTTCCTTTTCCTCCGGATTTTCAATTCCGGCGATCCGCTTGTAGAGATCCAGCTTCTGCGCTTCATTTGGAACATAGGAGGCCGGAATGTAGGCGTCGATATCGACGTCGATTGCGGTTTCAAAGCTTTCTCCGGTTTCGATTCCTTTGGCGCGTTTGACGGCTTCGTTTAACATTTTACAGTACAGGTCATAGCCCACTGCCTGCATATGGCCATGCTGCTCGGCGCCGAGCAGATTACCGGCGCCGCGGATTTCCAGATCGCGCATAGCGATTTTGAAGCCGCTGCCAAGCTCCGTGTATTCCTTGATCGCGGCCAGACGCTTTTCGGCCACCTCCTTTAGCATCTTATTCCGCCGGTACAATAAAAACGCATAGGCGGTACGGCTGGATCTGCCGACCCTGCCGCGCAGCTGGTACAGCTGGGAAAGGCCCATGTTATCCGCATCGTGGATGATGATGGTATTGACATTGGAAATATCCAGGCCGGTTTCGATGATTGTCGTAGATACCAGCACGTCGATTTCCCCGTTGATAAACCGGTACATGATGTTTTCAAGCTCCCGTTCCTTCATCTGGCCATGTGCAAATTCCACTGCGGCATCCGGTACCAGGGACGCGACCCTTGCCGTAATGTCCGCAATCTGGTTGACCCGGTTATATACATAATAGACCTGGCCCTCTCTGGCAAGCTCCCGGACAATTGCCTCCCGTACCATTTCCTCGTTGTATTCCATGACATAGGTCTGGATCGGAAGGCGGTCTAAGGGCGGCTCCTCTAATACGCTCATGTCCCGGATCCCGATCAGGCTCATATGGAGCGTCCGGGGAATCGGCGTTGCCGTCAGGGTCAGCACATCTACATTGTGCTTGAGCTTTTTGATTTTTTCCTTGTGTGATACGCCGAACCGCTGCTCCTCGTCAATGATCAAAAGCCCCAGATCCCGAAATACAACGTCGCCGGACAGCACCCGGTGCGTGCCGATGACGATATCTGTCATGCCGCGTTTTAAGCTTTCAATCGTCTTCTTCTGCTCTGCGCTGCTTTTAAAACGGCAGAGCAGGTCCACCACGACCGGAAAATCCTTCATGCGCTGAGCAAAGGTGTTGTAGTGCTGCTGGGCCAGAATGGTTGTGGGCACCAGGTATACCACCTGCTTTCCCTCCTGCACGGCCTTAAACGCCGCGCGGATGGCGATCTCTGTCTTGCCGTAGCCCACGTCCCCGCAGATCAGGCGGTCCATGATTTTTTTGCTCTCCATGTCCCGCTTGGTCGCTTCAATCGCGGCCTCCTGATCCTCGGTTTCCTCAAACGGAAACATTTCCTCAAATTCCCGCTGCCAGACGGTATCCGCACCATAGGCGTATCCCTCGTTCTGCTGCCTTTTTGCGTACAGCTCCACTAAGTCCGCTGCAATTTCCTTTACCGCCCCCTGCACCCGGCTCTTCGTCCTGTGCCACTCCTGCCCGCCAAGCTTATTTAACTTCGGCTTTTTTGCATCTGCGCTGGCGTATTTCTGGATCTGATCCAGCTGTGTCGCCAGAATATAGAGATTGCCGCCCTTGTCATACTCGATCTTAATATAATCCTTTACCGTTTTATCCACTTCGATCTTTTCGATGCCGCGGTAAATCCCCAGCCCATGGTTTTCATGCACCACATAATCCCCGACGGAAAGCTCCGCAAAGTCCGCAATTTTCTCTCCCTCATAGGCTTTTTTTCGTTTCTTTTTCTTTTTGATTTCTTTCCCGAAAATATCGCTTTCCGAGATTACCGCAAACGACAGCAGCGGATACTCATACCCCCTGCGCGCCTTGCCGTAGAGCACCATCACCTCACCGGGCTTTGCCGTATGGTCGTAATCCTCCGTATAAAAAACGTTCAGCCCCTCCTGCAAAAGGTCTTCCGCCAGCCGCTTTGCCCGGGTTTTCGAGCCTGACAGCAAAATAACGGCATAGCCCTTTTTCTTATAAAGCTTCAAATCCTTCACCAAAAGCTCAAAGCTGTTGTTATATGCGCTGATACTGCGCGCTTCTATCGAAAAATGTCCGGTAACGGTAAAATCCGTCCCCTTCCGATCCAGCGCCCCAAGCGCCACGCAGCTTTTCTTCTGCAGCTTTGCCGCCGTCTCCCCGCAGGAGTAAAGCCCCTGCATCTGCCCCGGCAAAATATAACCCTTTTCCAGGCGCTGCTTCATGCTCTCGGAAAATTCCTGCTCCGTCATGCGTCCGCGCTCCGCGCACCGCGCCGCTTCGTCCAGAAATACAATCGTTTCCTCCGCCGCGAAATAATCCAGAAGCGATACCGTTGCTTTGTCAAAATACGTCAGATACGCATCCAGCCCGTCGGTACCCATGCCCTCGGTCAGCTGCTCGCAAAGCTCCTCTGCCGCCTGCTTTACCCGCGCCGCCTCCTCCGTTTTCATCTCCCTGCGATAGTGCGCGTACAGCTGATCCGCATCCTTAAGGATTCTCTTTTGTCCTTCTTCCTTTTCCTCCTGCGTCAAAATCAGCTCCACAGCCGGATACAGCTCGATGCTTTCCAAATTTTCAATGGACCGCTGGCTCTCCACATCAAAGCTGCGGAGCGAATCAATTTCATCGTCCCACAGCTCCATTCGGTACGGATTTTCCTCCGTAAGCGGAAAAATATCAATAATACCGCCCCGAACCGCAAACTGTCCGGCTGTCTCTACCTGATACGCCGCTTCATACCCGATCTCCACAAGCGATTTCTTAAGCTTTTCCAAATCCACAACGTCGCCCACACGGAAGATACGGACTGCCTCCGAAAACCGCCCCGGCCCGGGCATCCGATTCATCAGCGCGTCATACGTCGTGACAAGCGTCACCCCGCCCCCCTCCGCGATGGTCTTTAACGCCAGAATGCGTTCTCTGGTCAGCACATTTCCGCGCAGATCCGACTGGTAAAACAAAATATCCTTTGCCGGATAATACACCGTCTGCTTCTCAAAAAACCGGTATTCCTCATAAAGCTCCCTGGCTCTTGTCTCATGAAAAGTGACAATGATTTTATACTTAAAATCATTGCCCAGCCCATACATCAAATGTGGTTTTTGTGCATCAATACACCCGGAAACCATCCGGATTCCAGTCTCCCTCTTAAGCTGCGCCCGCAGCCGCTCAAGCTCCGTAAACGCGCGCAGCGGTTCTAAAAATGCCTTCATATTACTCCCGTTTCTTTGCATTAAATTCATTCATCGCCTGATCGGTCCTTCCCGTTACCATATAACCGACAGCCGAAACCGCATCGACAGCCGCCCGATCCACAAGCTTACGCTCTGCGTTCGAAAAGCGCCCCAGCACATAATCCGCCAGATCCCATCCGTCGGGCTTCTCCCCCACGCCGACCTTAATCCGCGCAAACGCGTTCGTTTTAGTCCTTGCAATCACACTCTTCACCCCGTTATGCCCGCCGGCGCTCCCCTTTTTGCGGATCCGGATCTGCCCGGGCGCAAGGCTGACATCGTCAAAAACCACAATCAGATTCTCTGCTGCCGAAAGCTTGTAAAATGACAGAATCTCCGCCACACTCTCTCCGCTCAGGTTCATATAGGTCTGCGGCTTCGCCAGAAGCACACGCACGCCTTCCACCGTCCCGCTTCCGCAGACAGCCCTGTGCTTTCTTATATTCATACTGATATTATATTTGTCCGCCAGCGCATCAATGACATCAAACCCGACATTATGCCGTGTATTCTCATACTTCCTCTCAGGATTCCCAAGCCCGGCAATCACATACATGTTTCCGCCCTCCGCGGCAGCCGGCTCCTTCTCTTTCCACAACACCTGCAAAAATCCCATTCGAATGCCTCCCGTCTTTGCAAACTGCCCTATATTTTATCTTAATTTCTCACATTTGTAAACCACTGAAGAAAAAATGGAATCGCGTATGTAACAGTTCAGTTACATTTCACGGGGTGGGGAAAGGGTTTTTCCAAAAGTTACGCCCGAAACAGAATCCCCTTAAGTCCTCTGACACGCTCTCGCTCCTAAAAAACGCAGCGGTATTAAGCGTGTGGCAATTGCAAGCAACCGCCACGCGCTAAGGACCGGCGTTTTTTAAAGGTCAGCGGACTTAAGGGGATTCTGCTCCGGGCTGGTTTTCGGCAAACACTGTCTCCCTCCTGCAAAGAACTGTATTTCACAAGCTTTCAGGTGTATCTGCTGTTACAGACATCGGATCATAAAAAGATGCTGTACAATGCAGTTGGATGCTCTTCGCCGTATTTATGGGTTTCATCGATCACCAGCTTCAGTCCGCTTCCTTCGGATCCGCAGGCCTTTAAAAAACGCCGGTCCTTAGCGCGTGGCGATTGCCTGCAATCGTCACACGCTTAGTACCGCTGCGTTTTTTACGAGCGCAAGCGTGCCGGAGGAGCCGAAGGAAGCGGACTGAAGCGTCGCTATTGAATAACCCCCAAATACCCATGGCAATCATTTCCCCACCGGGGGAATCGCCTTACGTGGTTCTCCTTTTTCGTTGCCAATGATTACATATTCAGACTGGAATATTCAGTGTGAAAAATCCCCGCTCTGCCAAACCGGCAAAGCGGGGATTTCCTTCTCCTAAATATTCTCCGGCAGAACCTCTGCCTGATACTTCTCAATGATCATACTCTGAATCCTGTCCCTGGTATCCGAATTGATCGGATGCGCAATATCCCGATATTCGCCATCGGCGGCTCTGCGGCTCGGCATAGCGATAAACAACCCCTTTTCACCTTCTATTACCTTGATATCATGCACCACAAACTCGTCGTCAATCGTAATGGATACCACAGCCTTCATCTTACCTTCCTTTTCAACCCTCCGGATCCTTACGTCCGTAATCTGCATAAATCTCTCCCCCCTTTCCTGAAAAGATACCTTATGCCCTTCTCTTTACATCACATATCTGGCGTTTTCTTCACAAACAACCTTTACGCCGTTGTCCCCGCAGTAGTAGGTATTTGCCCGCAGCGTGTTGCGGCTTTCTACAATGCAGTTCTCTATGTGTGTGTTGTCTCCAATATATACGTCGTTTAAAATAATCGAATTTTTAATTACACAGTTCTTGCCGACAAATGCCTTCTTAAACAGAATCGAATTCTCAACCTTGCTGTTGACAATGCAGCCGCTGGCTACTAAGCTGTTGCGTACGTCTGAGCCCTCGTTGTACTTTGCCGGCGGAAGATCATCTACCCTGGTTGCTATCTTCGGCTCGTCGCGGAAAAAGAATTTGCGCACCTCCGGTTTCAGGAAATCCATGTTGGTCGCATAGTAAGAATCAATGGATGCAATGTTATTCCAGTAGGTCTTCAGCTTATAGCCGTAAATTCTCTTTAAGCTCTTGTAGCGAATCAGGATATCGGAAACGAAATCGTAACGCTCCTCCTGTGCGCAGCGTTCTAACATCTCAATGAGCTGACGCCTGCGGATGATATAAATACCGGTGGAAACGGTATTGGAATTCGCCATCATCGGCTTTTCTTCAAATTCTATAATTCTGGATTCCTCGTTCATGCGGACGACACCGTAGCGGCTGACGTCCGTACCGGCCGGCAGATCCTTGCAAACGATGGTAATGTCTGCCTTTTTCTCAATGTGGTAATCCAAAAGCTCATTAAAATCCACCTTGTATACGCAGTCTCCGCTGGAGATGATCACATACGGCTCATGGCGGCGCTTTAGGAAGTCAATGTTCTGGTACATTGCGTCTGCCGTTCCGCGGTACCACCAGTTATTGGATGCGGTCACCGTCGGGGTAAAGGTATAAAGCCCTCCCTGCTTCCTTCCGAAATCCCACCATTTGGATGAGCTTAAATGCTCGTTTAAGGATCTTGCGTTATATTGTGTTAAAACTGCAACCGTATGGATACGTGAATTGCTCATATTGCTGAGTGCAAAATCAATACAGCGGTAGCTGCCCCCGACCGGCATAGCCGAAACTGCCCTGCGGCTTGTCAGCTCCTGCATACGATTACTGTTACCGCCTGCCAGAATAATTCCTAATGCCTTCATTTACTTTCACCTGCCTTTATGATATATTCTCCTCCGGCAAGTACGCCGTCCGGATAATCCTCTTGTTCTGTCTCACCGGCAATTGCCGTATTTTTGCCAATTTTTACCTTGGACGGTATCGTGGAATTTTCTCCGATGGTAACAAGGCCGAATGCATATACCGATTCGTTCAGCTTGCTCGCA
>CANDKL010000179.1 GCA_947385255.1 uncultured Roseburia sp.
TCCTTAGACATTCTATAGCCTACGGTGACTGTCTTGTCCTCAATCGTGTCATAGACCGTACCGTCCTCCCCGATGATCTGCTCATAATCCGCGCCCATCAGCGAAAGCTCATATCCTTCCGGAACCTCGGGATCTGCAAGATATCTTGTGCCGTCCTCTCTGGTTTCCAGACGGGGCGCTTCCAAATCCGCCAAAACGGAATTAAATTCTTTATAGGGATCTTCTCCATAGACCTCAAATTCATAGATAGATACGTTCTGATGATAGGGGAAATAAATATCTACGCTGTCGTCCGTGCACATCTTCTCGGTACGCAAACGGATATATTTCATAGAAAGGCTCTCTTCAAACACGATTTCCTGTGCCAAAGCCTCCGGGATCGTATCAAAGGCGCGGATGGACGTCCATGCTTCGCCGTCCAGCGAATACTCTAAGGCATAAACCTCTGCATTGGCCTTCTCCCAGAGGATGGTAGCGGACTGCGCCTGTATCACAAGCGGGAATTCGAGTGTAATCCAATGGTTGTTGTCATCCCAGTTATTTTCACTCGACCAGCGGGATTTGTAGCTCTTGTCCCCGTCGATGGCCAGCTCCGGCGGAAGCTCCGGCTTTTCATTGCTGTCCGCTGTGGCCTTTACGCCCTTGATGCGGGATAAATTGATCACCGGGCGGTCCTCAACCCGAATCTCGCCATAGACCTCCATCTCGAACAGCGATGCATTCTGGTAATACTGGAACATCACATTGACATCCGGATCCACATTCATTTTTTCTGTTCTCAGACGGATATATTTGAGTGCCGCCGGTTCGTCAAACACGAGCTCCTGCTCGGTGCTCTCCGGCATCTGCTCCATTTTTTTTAAGATCTGCCAGTTTTCACCATCCATAGAGCCTTCAATTACATAAATTTCCGCATTGGTCTGCTCCCAGAACAGCTTCACACTGTGAATCCGTTCTGTCTGCGGGAACGCAAGCTGAAGCCAGTGGTTGTTATCCTCCCAGTTATTTTCACTCGACCAGCGGGAAGCCCTGTCTATTGTATTTCCGTCAATCGCTTTGTCCGCCGTCAAATTCTCATTCTCCGAGGTATCCGCAGATGCAATCACGCCCTCCTGCCTGGCCCGATTTTCAATCTCGATATGATAGGTCGGCGCCAGCTCGCCGTATACCTCAAGCTCATATACCGATACATTCTGATAATACAAAAACATCACATTGACATCCTGATCGATACACATCTTTTCTGTTCTCACACGGATGTACTTCATCGTAACTGCCTCGTCGAACACAATTTCCTGATGCTCGTCAGACGGAATCTGCTCAAACCGTTTTATGGTATTCCAGCTTTCACCGTCCAGCGAGGACTCCACCTCATAAATCTCCGCATTTCTCTGCTCCCAGTAGATCTCTACGCTGTATGCTTTGATCTCCTGCGGGAACGCAAGCTGCAGCCAGTGTGCGTGATTTTCCTCGTCATTCGTACTCGACCAGCGGGAATCCCTTGCCGCAGTATCCCCGTCAATCGCCTTATCGGGCGACAGCTTTGCCGGATCCACGCTGTCAGCCGTCGCCTCAACGCCGGCCATACGTGCCATATTTGAATACTTCGACGCCCGATCAAAAGTCCCGGCCTTCACGTTCCCCGGGCCTGCTGCCGTCACAAGCATACATGCCGCAAGCATTATGGCACAAATTCTTTTCATGTTCTTTCCAACCTGCATGTTTCCTCCTTAAAAATGGCGGAGGGTCCGTCCCTATCTAAAACACAATCCTTCCTTTTCCTCCTCAGACGTCCGATACCCTCCCAAAAACCGTACTGCAATTTTTCATAATCCCCTGCCATGCTTTTTGTATCCTGCACGGCGTACTTGCCCCTCCTTACAGCAAAAAGGGTTTTACCGTTTTATATTAGCACAATATTCAGAAAATACAACACTTTTCTTGGATTTACATGAATTTTCCTGCTTTTCGGACAATATTAGGACAGCGTTGCAGAAATATCAGTGAATTCTGCACCGCTATTTCCGCAACGCTATCCTAGTCTGTCCCTCTGCTAAAAATCCGTCTGTTTTCTTCTGTTTTTTGCCAGCAGCCCATGCATATTCCCGCATTTTTCTCCAACTCAGCGCATTTTCTGCTATGCTGTCCCTATCAAAATTTCAGGGGGTATCTGCCATGAATCTGACAAGCGCACTGGATTATTTTATTGCCATTGCAGGAATCGCAATCATCGTCATAAGCTTTGTATGGAACATCTACGAGGTATTTGTACACAAATCCGGACATCAAACATCCGATCCCGGACATGATTCCGAAGATTCCGCCATCCGGTAGCCTATGCCGGCTTCCGTAAATATGTACGTTGGCTCCGCCGGATTATCGCCGATCTTCCGGCGGATATTGGTCATATTCACGCGAAGAATCTTATTATTTCCGGACGCATACGGCCCCCAGATTTTCTCCAAAAGCATCTGATAGGTAATCATCTTGCCGGCATTTCGGGCCAAATATTCCATAATCCGGTACTCTACCGGCGTCATATGTATTTGCCTCCCCTGCAAAAGCACTATCCGCTTCTCAAAATCCATCTGCAGCTCCTTTCTCCGGTAGCTGCTCTGGCCTCCGTACCGCTTCCGATAGCGCAGTGCAGAACGGATACGCGCTAAAAGCTCCTCTGAGCCAAACGGCTTCGTCACATAATCATCCGCCCCCGCATTAAGCGCAGACACCTTATCCTGCTCCCGCTCCTTCGAGGATACGACAATCAGCGGACAGTCCGAAAGCTGACGCAGCCTCCGAATCAAATCAATTCCGTCCATGTCCGGCAGAATCAAATCCAGCAGCACCAAATCCGGACAGGCATTCGCCAGCTGCGCCATTCCGTCCCTGCCGCTCTGCGCCGCATAAAATTTATACCCTGTCTGCAAAAATCTCTTTTTTAAATAATACTGCACTTCCCTCTCTTCATCAATCGACAATATTTTGTACTTTGTCCCTACTTCCATTTCTGACCTCCTGTTTTGTATATCCAAAGACATTCTCCGCTACACAAAACAGGTTCTCTTTTTCCCGTCCGTCCGATGTATAAAAATTACTACAAGAAACCTGCAGATCCGTTTTCCCTCCCGTAAGGGCCGCCACGTTCCCTTCCGTCTCCGGAAAAACTGCCGGATTCCCTCTGTAAATAAAAGAGAATCCGCCGCCCGTACCCCGGGCAGAACACTCTGCACAACGCTTCCAGTGTCCGCCGCAATCAAAACATCATCTACTCCGTCCAGAATCTTACTCGCTGTAAGGTTCAGGCTCCCCGCCATGTGATCCGGCAGGACCGCTTTATGCGCCGAACGCTCCGACGGCTCCATCCTCCCGCCGTCCGCCGCCAAAACCGCTCTTGTCTGCGGCGTCTCCGCCAGAATTCCAAAATCCTCCAGTGGAAGATTTGCGAAAATCCCCACGGCAAAAAATACTGCCGCCAAAAAGCAGTACCATCTTTTTCCTCTGTCCGTATTCAGACGAATCCGTCTATTCGATTCCATTGACCTCCGCATTTTTTGATTCCTCCAAAAAATCTTCTCACTGTACCGGCAAAACGCCAGACAGAGGCCGGTATCCCCCGCCTCTGTCTGACCCTGATTCTATCCCGTCTGCCGTGCGCCCTTCCTGTCAGATGTCGTCAAATTCGCGCTTTTGTCCCGGCTCCGTACTCTCTTCCTCCGGAACTTTTGTTTCCGTATCTCCCGATTCGGAAATCTCATCCTCTGGGGCTTTTGTCCCGGCGTTACCCGGCTCCGTGCTCTCTTCCTCCGGAGCTTTTGTTTCGGTATCTCCCGATTCCGTACTCTCTTCCTCCGGGGCTTTTGTTTCCGTGATTCCCTCTTCGGGGATCTCATCCTCTACGGTTTCCGTCCCGGCGTTACCCGGCTCCGTGCTCTCTTCCTCAACGGCCTCCGTCTCTGTATTTTCGGCTTCCGTACTTTCTTCCCCGGGCTTCTCCGTGTCCCCGGCTCCTGCCGGATCCACCGGTACAACTACCGGATTCTCCTGCGTCCGGACGACAATCTCAATGACATTGGAATACTTACTGAAGGTTCCGTCCCTAAAATCTGCACGCACACGGAAGCAATATACCTCGCCTACCGCAAATTCCACCGGATGATTCGGCACATCATTAAAGGTACCGCTGGTATAGGTCAATTCGTTCAGCGATTTCATCCGTACATAGCTCTGTGCCGACTGCGGCTTGCAGTATACACGGTACCGCTCCGCATCCAGCCACTTCGTCCAGTTCAGCACAATTTTACCGCCCACAACACTTGCTGTCAACTGAATCCGCGCCTGCTGCTCTGTCACCGCGGAAAACTCGCCGTAACAAGGAACCGCACCCGCCATCGCATACGCACGCACCTTATAATAATAGGTCTGCCCGGATACCGTGTCCGTATCCTTATATGAGGTTTTATCGCCCTCTGCCGTCCCAATCAGCGTAAACGTGCCGTTTATATCCGTCGAACGGTAAATTTCAAACCCGGCTGCATCGGACATTTTCTTCCATGCAATCTTAATCTGATTGCCGGACACCTCGTTGTTGTTCTCATTCAGCTCTACCTGCGCGGCTGTTACAGTCGCCCATACCGGATCCGACATCGTCCCGTACAGGGTTTTGCCGGGGGCATTTTTATACATACGCACCTGATACTGATGCGCCGAGCCCGTTGCCAGATTTTTGTCCGTATAGGTCACGTTTGAATTTCCCGCAATCGAGGCGACAAGCGCGCCGTCCCGGTAGATTTCATAGCCGTCTCCGGTATTCATCTTTTCCCACTCCAGCGTAAGCCCCGTGGCAGAAGCCGGCCTGATGCTTACCATCGTTCCCTTTTTCAGCTTGGACGCCATCTTCGTACAGATGGTCTTTTTAAACCCGCTGATTTTATTCCATTTTTTTAGATTCGTATATTTCAGCAGCGGATTGGTAAAGGAAAACGACTCCTTGGAATCAATGTACTGGAATACGCTCCAGATTTGACGCTTGCCGTGCCAGTTGTCGCACAATCCCCACTGGTATCCGCTCTTAATCTCGTCCGGATGATCAAATTCCCTTCCGTAAATAAACGCCTCGATCTGGCTGTTGCCCTCGCTGATGTAATAGGCATACGCATAGGCGGCTGCCTGAACCGCTTCTCCCCTGCTGGAATTAAACGACTGCTCGGACAGCAGGACGGTACAGTCCTTGCCAAAGTTGTTCTTGGCATATTTGGTCAGCACCTGAATATTTTTAAAATTAATCAGCGGCGTATTTTTGGAGGCTGTCGCCTGCGTATCATCCCAGAAGACCGGATCTGACATCCCCTGGGGATAGGCGTGAAACGCAATCTGAAAGCTGACGGTCCCCTGCGCCTTTAGCTTTTCATAGAACTTATCCACCGTGGCCTTTGCGCTGAAATACTGCTTTCCCTTCCCGTCTATGTCGCGGTTCCAGTTGTTGTCCAGGCTGATATAGACCTTCGCATATTTGCTGGCGCTTTTGACCGCGTTGTAGCAGATCCGGAATGCCCTGGCGTAATTCGCCATATAGTTGTCGATGTTCTTGCCCCCGCCATAGTTCCAGATAGCGGCGCTGTTGACCTCATTGCCGAGTATCCATCCGCAGACCAGGTTTTCCTGCGTTCCGTAACGCGCGGCCAGATAAGTCATCGCCGCTTCGAAGGTACGGCAGCCTGCGGCATTTGAGGTTTTAAACGAAGAAAACTTCGTATAGGAGGATCCGCCAAACTGCATCGAGGCCGTCCCGGCAGAAGCGGAATCCTTCGGCAAAAGCAGGATCACCGTCACCCTGACGCCGGCCGCATTGTACGCCTTCACCTGCTCGTCGTTGCGCTGCAGCTGATCGGCATCAAAATAATACGTCTTGCCCTTGTATGTATATTCCGTTTTATGGATGGCATTGTTGTTTAACAGAGAATTTAAGGTCCAGTTGATCACGGCATGCTGCGTCCCGATTTCTAAGGAGTCCGACAGCTCCTCCACCTGCAGCCCCTTCTTGGAGGAGGCCTTCGGTCCGGTCCCGGTATAGGAGGCCAGCACCTCCGGATTGGTAATATACCTCGCATTGCTGACAATCGTATATTTCTTGTTCTTTTTATAAGCGACCACAAACTTCTGATAAAGCTTGGAGCTGTCGTAGTTTACTTTAAAGGTCACCGTTCCTTTTTTGGCTTTCACAGAGGCCAGCGGCGTGCCGGATTTTGTTCCGCTCTCCGAAGCATTCGCATTTAAGCCAAGCAGGTACAGCTTATTTCCCATCGCCTTTGTTTTCGTTTTCACCTTTGCTTTTACGGTAATCTTCTTTCCCTTGCCGTTTAATTTACAGGAGGTTACGGACACCTCCCCTCCTGCCGCCTGTACCTGCTCCAGCTTTGCCGCCGCCGCAAAGCAAAGCACGAGCAGCAGCATAAGAGCCGCCCTAAGGGTATTTTTCTTTATCATCTGCATATTCTGTCCTCTCCTT
>CANDKL010000180.1 GCA_947385255.1 uncultured Roseburia sp.
ATGGACCAGACGGGAATCGAACCCGTGTCCAAAAACCAATCCCCTGTCCTTCTACGAGCGTAGTTTATTCTTTGACATTCCCTCCACAGGGCTTGAATAAACACAATCCCTGCTTTAGTAGCTTCATGGTACGCCCACATACGCAAAGCTTAATATGTGTCGTTTCCTGCATCAAATGAAGCCTGGATCCTAAGGTGCAGGTGCCCTAGGTCAGACTGCTGCAACTAGGCAGCGTAAGCTAAATTATCGTTAGCGTTTAATTTTAAGTTTGGCATTTAACGCATCCCATGCGGCTCGCTTCTCCAGCTTCATAATCCCTGTCGAAACCTTTACTGGCCCTAGTATCTTTTCTATTATATCAAAATCCCCGACATAATCAACCCTTAATATAAATTTTTTACTTTAAAATTGCGCTCGGACTCCCTGCGCTGATCCTTTTTGGCAATATCGTCCCGCTTGTCGTAGAGCTTCTTGCCCTTTGCCAGAGAAATCTGTACCTTTACAAGGCTTCCCTTAAAATAAACCTGCACCGGAACGAGCGTATAGCCCTTTTCCGCAATCTTCTGCTTTAATTTGCGGATTTCTTTTTTATGCATCAGAAGCTTCTTCGGCCGCAGCGGATCCTTGTTGAAAATATTCCCTTTCTCATAAGGGGAAATGTGCATGCCATAGATAACAACCTCCCCCTGTTCGATTTTGACATAGGCCTCCTTGATGCTGCATTTGCCCATGCGCAGCGATTTCACCTCGGTTCCATGCAGACTGATGCCTGCCTCATAGTTTTCCTCCAGAAAATAATCATGCCTTGCTTTTTTGTTGTTCGCAATGCATTTGATGCTGTCCTTTGCCATCTTATCCTCCTATTCTTTTAAGCCTCATCCTTATCTGCCAGCTCAAAATCAACCGTCCGCTGCTCCGGATCCGCGGCTGCAACAACAATCTTCACCCGCTGTCCCAGCTTATAACGGCGGTTTGTAGCCCTGCCGACCAGCTCATACGTGTCCTCCGCGTACTCATAATAGTCGTCTAAAAGCGAGGTGACATGCACCAGCCCCTCTATGGTATTGGGCAGCTCCACATAAAGCCCCCATGACGCCACGCCGGAAATAACGCCTTCAAATACCTCTCCGATGTGATCCAGCATATATTCCGCCTTCTTCAGCTTCTCGGTCTCCCGCTCCAGCTCCTCCGCCCGACGCTCCGTCTCGCTCGAATGCTTCGCCGCCTCCGGCAAAATTTCCTCGTAATGGGCCATCCGTCCCTCATTCATCCTCCCCCTTAAGCATTCCTTGATAATGCGGTGAATCTGTAAATCCGGATAACGCCGTATCGGCGAGGTAAAGTGGCAGTAATAGGAAGCCGCCAGCCCGAAATGTCCTGTGCCCTGTACGGAATACCGCGCCTGCTTCATGGAGCGCAGTGTCAGACGGCTGATCAGAAGCTCCTCATCCGATCCCTCGATCTTCTGTAAAAGCTTCTGCAGCTCCTTCGGATGTACCTCGTCCGAACCGATGTGGATGGAATATCCGAAATTATTGATAAACATAGCAAGCTTCCGGATTTTCTCCGGATCCGGGTTTTCATGCGTACGGTAGACAAAGGGGATCTGCCTCCAGAAAAAATCCTCCGCCACCGTTTCGTTTGCAATCAGCATAAAATCCTCAATGAGCTTTGTCGCCACATTTCGCTCATAGGGCCGAATCTCTGCCGGATGCCCGTTTTCGTCCAGAATCAGCTTTGTCTCCGGAAAATCAAAATCGATCGAACCGCGCTGCATCCGCTTCCTCCGAAGAATTGCCGCAAGCTCCTTCATCTGCACAAGCATCGGCACAAGCTCCCGGTATTCCCCTGTCGCCTGTTCCTCCGGATCCTCTAAAATCCTTTTGACATTTGTATAGCTCATCCGCCGGTCCACCCGGATGACGGTCTCTGCAATGGTGTGATCTACGACCCTGCCCTTTTCATCAATTTTCATCAGACAGCTGAGTGCCAGCCGGTCTTCTCCTGCATTCAAGGAGCAGATGCCGTTCGAAAGCGTACGCGGCAGCATCGGAATCACGCGATCCACCAGATACACGCTGGTTCCCCGCTCGAACGCCTGTACATCCAGCGCACTGTGCTCCTGTACATAATTGGCCACGTCCGCGATATGCACGCCCAGATGATAGTAATTGCCCTCCCTCGTCAGGGAAACCGCATCGTCCAGATCCTTTGCATCCTCACCGTCAATCGTAACCATCTGCCAGTCCCGCAAATCCATACGTCCCGCCCTGTCTGCCTCCGACACGTCCTTTGCCACACGTACTGCCTGATTGAGCGCCTTTTCCGAAAACTCTACCGGAATGGAATAGGATTGAATCAGTGAAGCAATATCCGTTCCCGGATCGCTTTTGTGTCCTATGATTTCCGTTATCCTTCCTTCGGGGTTCCTGCCCTTCTTTCCGTAGTCCGTAATCCTCACAACGACCTTATGGCCGTCCACCGCTCCCATTGCATGCTCCTTCTGTACAAAAATATCCCGGTCAATCTTCGGATCGTCCGGAATCACAAACCCATAATTTTTACTGGATTCGTACAATCCGACCACCTGCACCAGCCCATGGGACAGCACCTTTACGACTCTTCCCTCCTTCCGCTTTCCGGAGGAGGCCGGACTTATAGCCGCCTGCACGGTATCCTGATGAAATGCTCCGCAGGTCTGATCGGACGGAATAAAAACGTCCTCCTCTTCTCCTTCCGTTCGGACAAAGCCAAATCCTCTCGGATGGCCCAAAAACGTACCCGTAACCATGCGCACCTTTGCCTTGGCGTACTTGCCCTTCGCGGATATCTGCACCTTTCCCTCTGCAATCAGTGCATTTAAAACCTCTTCCAGCTCATGCCGACTGCTCTTGGGAACAGATAGCAGCACGGCCATTTCCTTTAGCTTCATCGGTACATACAGCTTATCGCAAATGAGCTCATAGATGACCTTCTTTCGCTTTTCCAGCTGTTCCTTTTCCATCTTTTCCGCCTCCTTTCATTCCTTGCAGACCGAAAAAGCTTCCATCCAACAAAAGATGGAAGCGCCTGCTGTTTTATTATGATCTTATTTTTCCCTTTATACTCCCAAAAATCAAATGAAGCCTGCCCTACAGACAGACTCCATCACCTTCTTAAAAGCTCCCTATATTCAGAACTGCAGCAATTACGATAAACAATACGACCAACGCTTTCGTACCCTTTACAAGCATCCCTTCCATGGAACGGCCCTTGTTCTTACCCCAATAGGTATCTGCTGCACCTGCAATAGCTCCTAATCCGGCTGACTTGCCCTCCTGCATCAAAATAATCACGGTCAATGCCAGACATATTAAAATAAATACAACTGTTACAATCGTCTTAACTACTGCCACGGGTCATACCTCCTGTGAATGATTTATCAATTCTCATAACTTTTAAAAGTATAGCATATCCGAAAAGGTTTTTCAAGTGCTATTTTTCCAAAAAGCTTCCCGTCTGAAAGGAAGAGGACGCAGTCCCCTGCATCCTCTTCCAAAGCCTGCGCTTTCCTTATTTCTTAATACTGCTCTTGCTGCTGATTTTTGCTTTCTTTAATGCTGTTTTCAGCTTATTGAATTCCTTCTTGCCCATCTTCTTCGGAGCCTTTACCGTACATTTTGCATTTGTTCCCTTGAATGCCTTGGTTCCGATCTTCGGTGACTTGATACCCTTGAAGGTAACCTTCCTAAGCTTTGAACACTTGTTGAATGCATTTTTGCCAATCTTGGTTACGTTCTTGCCTATCGTTACTGTTTCCAGACTCTTCGCATTCTGGAATGCATTTGCGGCAATCGCCGTTACCTTAAAGGTTACGCCGTTGATTTTTACTGTTGCAGGAATGGTAACCTTCTTTACTTTCTTACTCTGCGGCTTTACAACGGTTACAGTACCGTTTGTCAAATCCGATTTGGTCACCTTGAACTGCAATCCCTTCTCTGTCTTCACAGTGCCGACTGCCGGTATCTGCGGCGCCGGTTCTATATTGGAAACGCCTTCCAGCTTCGCACCGGTCACTGCCGCAATTGCAGCGTCCAGCTCTGCCGCGGTTGCATTGGCATTGTTCAAAACCGTCTTTGCATTGGCAACGGCCTGCTGCAGCGCGGCTACAGACTCTGCCGTATATCCTGCCGTATTTGCCAGGAGCGCTTCTGCCGCTGTAATCGCAGCGGTAAGCTGCGTCTTCTTCTGCGCTATTGCCGGATCGACCGGAGTGAGAGCAGCCTTTGCATCCTGCAGCTTCTGGAATACCTCCATAACTGCTTCTAAGGTCGCATTCTCCTGATTGACAATCGTTTCTGCCTCTGCTATTGCACCCTGAAGCGCACGCACAGATGCTTCTGTGTAACCGGAAGCCGCCAGCGCCTCCCTGGATGCGGCAATTAAGCTTACCAGTTCTTCCTTCCTGGTATTTAACTCTTCCTGCGCAATCGTAACAATATCTACTGCCTTTAAGTCGTCAAATGCCTGTGTCAGCTCCTCCAATGATGCGTTTTCATTGTTCAGCACCCGGTTTGCTGCGTTGACTGCCCTGCGCAGTGCGCTGATGGTAGCAGCCGTATATACGTCAGTCTGCGTGATCATCTCTTCTGCTGCCGCCACTTCGCCTGTCAGCTCTTCTCTCTTTGCAATGATTGCGGGATTCTCTACAAGCTTTGTATTCTCAAGCTTCTCTACCGCACTCCGAATCTGATCTGCCGTGGCATTCGGGTTATTTAAAACAGTTTTTGCTTCTTCTACCGCATCCTGCAGTGCCTTTACGGATTCCTCCGTATAAATCACAACGTTCTCCAGTAATCCCTCTGCTGTGCTGATTGCTTCCCTCAATACCTTCAGATTGTCCTCAAGCTTGCTTACCAGATTGCCTGCCGCCGCCTTCAGCTGCTCGTATGCATACAGGAATTCCGTTGCGTCTTTTCCGCCCTGGACAGTCTGCTCTGCTGCCGTACGTGCTTTCACAAATGCCTTCCAGCTCATCTCCGTAAAGCTCTCTGCCCTGTAGTCGCTGTATTTTGCAATTTCCTTCTGCAGATCCTCTTTGCTGAAGGATACCGGCTCATACAGGTTCAGTTCGCCGATCGTCGCATGGATTCCGTTGTTATCCCCCGCCGCTTCATAAATCAGGATCTTCACTGATTTTGCTTCAATTGGTGAGAATGTCGCCGTCTTGCGGCTGGCATTATCCGGCCATATCGCATGATCCGCTACTAATTCCGTTGTACCGTCTGCCTTTTCTACTTCAATGCTGTAGGTAAATATGCGTCCGTTCCGGCTGCTCTGCCTCGGCAGGTAAGTCAGCTTGTTAATCATAGCCGGCTGATCCAAAGTCACTTTAAACCAGTGCGGATTTTCTTCTGATACAGTCGTATCATTGCTCCAGTCACTGTGCCAGTAAGTATTGTCGTCACCGTCAATCGCATCTTCTGCAGGCCCTTCACTTGTAGCCTGTGAGCATGCTTCCGCTTTCCATTTGCTGCGGTCCAGTGCGCCGTAATCTGCTGAAAGCTCCTGGGAAGCCGTTACCGTTAAATTCTCGATCTGGCCTTTAAAGCTGTTCGTATTGCTGCCGATACGCCCAAGCGGCACTAACATGGTAGCCACTTTGGTAATTTTCTTTGCTTTTAAGATTTCGGTCAGTTCGTTTTCCGGATGGTTTTCAAAATAGATTGCCGGGTTGTTGTCCACAAGCTCGCCGTTTACATAAAGGGCTACACTGTTCTGGCCGCTGTGGAAGGACAGCTCTACCCATTCGTTCTTCGGAAGCTCATAATCAAACGAGAAATTGTAGCCTTCCCTCGAATACCCAACTTTGCCGGTAATCTTCTGGGATGCCTTAATCGCATAGGTTCCGTATGCCCCGAACGCATCCTTTGACTCGCAGAGGATCTGCTCGCCGGATGCATCGGCGTCCATCTTAACCTTCATCGTTACAACCGCGTTTTCGCCGATTAAATCAAGCGGTGTCTCGGCATAGCTTGCGCCACCCTTTAAAGCAAGCGCTTTACCGCCTGTAGACGTTACCAGCTCCGTATTTTCAGAACCGGTCAGGTCAAACCCGTTTGCGCTGGAATCTTTGTTTAAGCTCTGGTCAAACGTGTAATCCGCTATCGTCTTTGTCGCAAAATCAACTTCTGCATATACATTGGTATTTGGCGCCGTCCCTGTTTTAGCGGCAACCTCTGCAAACTCATTGTAAGTCCTGTCTTTTGCATCGCCCCACAGCTTTGCGCCGTATGCCGGAAGCGGTTTAAAGAACCGGTCAAAGGAATCGTACTGTGAAATACCGTTTGCGCGGGTATCGATGCTGTCATGCCAGATTGCATAGCATCCTCCCAGGATTTGGTCATCCCCTGCGCTTGCATTTAAGTCGCCGATTACGTTCGGCTGCCAGTTTGAGTAAATATTGCTGGCATTGATATAGTCATTGTAATATCCTGCC
>CANDKL010000181.1 GCA_947385255.1 uncultured Roseburia sp.
GCCCTTTCGCATGCACGCCCGCGTCCGTCCGTCCGGAGCCTGTCACCTCCACCGGATACCCAAACGTGCGCATAAGCACCCCCTCCAGCTTCGCCTGTATCGTCGCATCCGTCGATTTCTGCGCCTGCCAGCCCTTATAGCGCGTGCCGTCGTAGGCAACCGTAATCTTATAATTATACATAGCATTCCTCTTTTCGTTCGTTTTCACCTATTTTAGTCTCGTTCCTGCACACAAAGTGTCCCGCATGGCTGCCGGTTCCTCCGACATATGCTCTTTCTTCTGCCCTAAATATTCCCGAACCTCTTCAAAATTGATATGCGTCAGCTTCTCTAACGGAATATCAAAATGCTTCAATATCTGTTTCCCCATCATATACGCCATAAAATACTGGCTATACGGCCGATGCTCCCGAATTCATTCCGTCTGTATTTGGCCAGATGCGGCCGTTCTCTCCACACCGCAAAGACGGCCTCTGCCGCCACGGTAGACGGTATCGCATGAATACTCAGCGTATTATCCCTTTTCCGCTTATATGCATACCCCAAATCCCGCGCTCCCTGCTCCTGCCCGGCAAAAGCATTATCAATATGATTCTGCCCGTCTGTATCCAGTTTTCTGGAATATTTGGATTGAAACAGCACCACCTGCAGCTGTGCATCCTGCGCCTCTATCATATATGCAGCATCAAAGCCCCGTCATTTCCCCCGTCTGTCAGATACTGCACTGCCTCTGTCAGATCGATATCCAGATATGCCGCGACGCCCAGCAGCAGAAAGGCCTTTGAACGGTTCCGTTCCAAATTCCCTTTCTCAAACAGTCCGGCGTTCTCCTCTATGATTTTGTTCACCCTCTGATCGATAATCTGTTTTGCTATATCCATTCTTCACGCCTTTCCGAATCCCTCTTACAACAATCCATTACTTTTATTGTAACATATCTTTCCCTCCAGGCAACACCCGAAATTTGAAAACAAAAAAAGCCGCAGGCCCTGCCATGCCCATATTACGGGCAAACCAGCGCCGGCAGCTTTTACCGTTTAAAACAGCTCCGCAATCCGCGTAACTCCCACATAAATCTCCGAAATCTTATACCAGGTTGCATAATCCACCACGCCTGTCACCGGAAGCCCGAAAATAGATTGAAACGTTTCCACCGCTTCCGCCGTCCTCGGGCCGTAAATCCCGTCCGCCGCTATCGTCGGAATTGCCGGATAAGCCCTTGCAATCCGCACAAGCTGCGACTGCATCTGCCGCACCTTTTCCCCGCGCGAGCCAATGGAAAGATCCTCCCTCGGCCAGGAGGAAGGAATTCCTGCAATCTCATCCGCTTCATTGACATACATATCGCTTCCATAATAATATCTTAAAATCTCAATAAAGCTGTAGCCCTGATCCCCCAAATCCTTCGAACCCCACTGGCTCATCCAGTTCGGGCAGCTCACCCGCTGGCCGTCGCAGTACTGGGTTAAAATCGGCTGCTTCACATTGGGCCTGGACAGATAATTCTGGAAAATATCGTCTACAATCTGGGAAATGTTTTCAAAAATGTTCCTGCCGTAAATCCATTTGTGATCAAAGGCTGTGGAAGACGTAATCGTAAAATCATAGCCTTTATTCCGGTACCACTCGGTATAAACCCGGTTTAATGTAAACGACATAATCGCCAGAATATTCGCCCGCAGTGTCGCATCCGGCCAGGTCGCATACACCTCGCTGGATGCCACATTTTTAATATAATCCTTATACGTCACATAATAATCTCTCGCCGTACTGTCCGACGGCGCGCCGTCGTGTACAACCACATATTCCGGAACCACAACGCGGCTCAGTACGATTTCCCCGCTTTCCTCTAACGGCTTAATCTCATCCTCCGGAATTTTCGGCGGAAAATTCCCGAACAGTGTATTGGCCGGAATCACAATATTATCCACCGGGTTCAAATCCGATTCCCTTGAGGCAAGCCGCACCGTCTGCACGGCAGTCTCCCCGGCCAGCACCTGTATACCGGACACATTGACCGGAATATAGCCCTCTGCCGTCACCTGAATCGTATACTCCGCATACGGCTGTTGCTCGGAAGGCGCCATGCTGTATTCTAACGGCGGCGTCCGCAGCTCAATCTGCTCCGTCTGCCCGGAAGAATTGGTCGTAACCTGTTCCAGCTGGCTATCCGGCTGGCCCGTATAAGAAATAGACACCCTCGCACCCTCGATCGGCAGCATGCCGGAGGGCGTCTCCACATTGACCTGCAGATTTCCCTCGTCTGTTGTGTCGTTCTGCAGATACCTGATATTTTGTCTGGACATAAATTTTCCTCGTATTGCTTCTTGCTAACAGTATATGCAAATGATGCAGGATGGGTGAAAGCTCCTTTTCCCTGTCGGAACATCAAAGCCATCTGCCTTCTATTTCCTTTTTCAGCATTTCAAACATCCCGAAATAATTCTCTTTCGCCGCCCGTACAATATCCAGAGCAACCGCTTCGTTGTACGCATGCGCAATATGGTTTCTGCTGCCCAGCGCCGCAAGCCAAAGCTTCTCATCCTTTATCATTCCGGCTTTGTAAGCGGTCTTTAAAATCTGTCTTGGAGAACCGGTTACACTTTCTGCAAACCCATGAAATTCCAAAATTTCTTTCATCGCTTTCCAAGCCTGCTCAAAGCAAATGCCGTACAAGGAAGCCAACCCTGTCAAAACGACATTGTCGTAGGGTTCTTCATACCGGTATATATCGTTTAAATTTTTGAAGGCCCTGCAAAAATTATCAAATTTTTTCATATAAGAGCTTCCCCTCCTCCAAAATACTTTTTCTCAAATCCTCCTGCACCGCACCGTCCAGATTGACCACATCAAATTCCAGCAGCGTACTCGTTTCCTCATCCACAGCAATTGCAAACCCGTCGGCATCCCCGCCTGTTACGGCAAGATCGATATCGCTTACCCTGCGATATTCTCCCCTCGCCCGCGATCCGAATAAAACAACGCGCTGAATCCCATATTTTTGTGCCAAAGCCTTAAGCTCCTGCAATACCTGACTGCCGATCCCTGTTCCTTCCACTGTCATACCGTGCCTCCCCCTGTGCAAAACTGCTTTTCTATCATAATACCATTCTATGGTATCCTGTGCAATCACACTTTGACACAACAAAAGCGGCATCAAATTCTTTCAATTCGATGCCGCCTCTAAACTATACTGTCCATGGGCCTTTACCTCCATCTTTTGATTTTCCATTACCAACTCCGTGAAATATGCTTTCATTTATCCTCCCCATATCCCTCAAAGCTGTTCTCTGGAATCTGTTACCTTTTTAAAAGGATTTCTTAGGGTATTACGTTACCTTTTCGGTGGACCGTACCTCCTTTGCTTAAATTTTGTATTGCTGTTCTTGATGGGTTTAGTATATCTGAAAATTTCTTGTTTGTCAACATAAAATTCCAACTTTATTAATTAGTATTGATTATAATCAGAATCTTATTTATAACCTCACTAAAAAAACAGCCTGATTCCTCAGACTGTTTTTCGTGATTCGCTTCGCTTTTCTGCCGACTTCAGCAGATTATAGCGTCAGCGACGGCGCCGTGTACACACGCGCAGACAGCTCATTATTCAGTAAATACAGGCTGCGCCTGTCATCGCCAAAAAGCTCCATCTTTGTAATCAGATCCATAGAGTTCTTTTCCTCTTCTCCCTGCTCCTTAATAAACCAGTCCAAAAACTGAGTCGTGCGGAAGTCGTTTGCCTCCTGGGCTGCGGCATAAATCGCATGGATCAGTGACGTCACATATCTCTCATGCTCCAGTCCGTCCTTCAGCGGATCCATCAGATCCTCAAACACCTTATCCGGCTTTGCAATCGCCTCTAATGTAACCTTCTCGCCGTTGTTCTGCAGATACTGATAAATCAGCATTGCATGATCCTGCTCCTCCTTCGCCTGAATCTCGTACCAATTGGAAAATCCGTCCAAACCCTTTCCGGCATAAAAATTTGCCATATCAAGATACAGGTAGGCAGAATAGAATTCCTTGTTGATCTGATCGTTTAATAAAGCGGACACCTTATCATTCATCTTATGCTCCTCCTGATAAAACTATCTCTGTTTTTTTAATTTTACCGTTCTATTATACTCCTCTGCCATTTTTCGCGCAAGAAGGTTTTTTCTGTATCCGGCATATCATATAACCGTTGGGTTACATTTCACGGGGTGGCTTTTGCTATGTATAGCTACTTACAAAACGTGAAAACGAATGTAAGCAATGCCAAAAGGAATATGCCAAAAGTCAGAAGCTCCATAAGAAAAACTTCTTCAATAGCAACCACGTTGGAATCAGATTTAATCCGAACCACACCGTTCAGAAAAAAAGAAATCCGCAAACCCTTTTAAATCAAAGGATTGCGGTTCTCATAGAAGAGCGATAGACGGGGCTCGAACCCGCGGTCTCGACCTTGGCAAGGTCGCGCGTTACCAACTACGCCACTATCGCATTTATGAAATTTTTCTCTGTGCTTTGTTGTATCTCTCAAGCACAATATATATACTATACCATGAATTGTATTTTGTCAACATATTTTTCAAAAAATTTCAAAATTTTTTTTCACCCCTTTTTCCACCCCGTTTCTTTTCCTGCCGCGAGGGCTTCGGCGGGGACATTCCATGACAGCGTTCCTTATCCTACCGTCAGGCGCCTTTTACCCGAAACAGCTTCTTATAATCCTTCTGCTTCCTCTTTGGGAACTGAAACTTAGCTTTCCCTGAAATGCCCTGGAACGCTTTGCTTCCCACATTCTTTGCCGTCAGCTTCGTAGTCTTTACCGTAATCTTTTTTAACGACTTGCAGTCGGCAAAAGCCTGTTTGCCAATTTTATTTACTTTGACCCCAATCGTGACGGAGGATAGATTCTTGCAGTTATAAAACGCCTTTATGCCGATACTTTTCACATTTTTCCCGATTTTCACTTTGGAAATCCGAGTATTCCGGAAAGCTTTATCCGCAATCTTAGTCACTTTATAGCTTTTCCCCGCAATCGTAACGGAGGCGGGAATGGTAACGCTCCCTGTTTTCTGATTCGCCGGATTTTGAAAAGCCGCTTCCTTCTGGTTTATAATCTGATACGTATATTTTCCAACTGTATGAAACGTACCGGGCGCCGGCTGATTCCCTGTCTGCCCCGCGCCGTCTGTATTCTCTGTCTGTCCGGGCTTCGTCTGACTGCCGGGAGACGATCCGCCTGCCGGTACAATATCGCCGTCCGTACAGTGAACAACCGCTTCAAATAAAGCGTCATGGTAATCATATTCCGTCGGATCGCTTGGATGGCTGGCCATTAACGCCTGCCACTGCGCCTTGCTGCCCGCATACCAGATCTCCTTCAGATTATAACACTTATGAAACGCATCTCTATCGATAACCTCCATACTCACCGGAATCGAAATACTTACCAGTCCATTGTTATATGCAAATGCAGTACTGCCAATTTTTGTCACACCATCCGGAATTGCAAGGCGCGTTAGACTGCCGCACTGGAAGAAAACGGGACTTCCAATTTCCTTCAAGACTGGCGGAAGCGTCCCGCAAACGCCATATTCCCAATTTTTTTGACACTGAACGGAATATCCACATCAAGCAGGCTTTTACAGTTTTCAAACATACTTCCGCTGATTTCCGTAATGCCGTCCGGTATGGAAAGATCTGCCAATGTGGCACATTCCCCAAATATCCGTCCGCCAATTGACTTCACGCTGGACGGAAGATGGATATCGACCAGATTCGGACAGCACCAGAACGCGCCGGTGTCAATTGTTTCCAAACCGTCCGGAAGAATCACGCTGACCAAACGCGGGCACTCCGAAAACGCATAGTCGTCAATTTTTGTCACGCCCTCCGGAACCGTAATGCTGTATGCCCCGCAGTAACGAAACGCGCCGTCGCTTATCGTGACAACCTTCTTATTATCAATTTTATCCGGAATCACAACATCCGTTTCATTGCCGCTGTACCTTGTGATCCGCACCGTCCCCGTCCCATTTTGAATTTCCTTATAAGTATAATTCGCATATTTCTGTTCCCCGTCGGCTGCCCGAATCTGCAGTTCCTCCGCCTGCACATTCTGCGCCCCGCTTTCCCTAACAGCCGCAAGGCAAAACCCGATACACACCACAATCCAAAACCTCCGTAACATCTTCTCCATCCTACTTCCCTCTTTAATTTTTCCCTATCATACCACACCATCCCCCACAATTCAATTACAGCCTAAAAAATTAAAATTGGTGTTCCAAACGTGACGCTCTACAGCAGATACCGATACCCCACCCCGTACACCGTTTCAATCCTGCTGCCGCCTTCTCCCAGCTTTTTTCGAGATCGGAAGAGCACACGTCTGAACTCCAGTCACAGCCTCATATC
>CANDKL010000182.1 GCA_947385255.1 uncultured Roseburia sp.
AGAAAAATATCTTAACGTATCAGGGACTCAAGAAGCTCGAAGATGAATTACAGGATTTAAAGGTAGTCAAAAGAAAAGAGGTTGCGCAGAAGATCAAAGAGGCCAGGGAGCAGGGAGACCTGTCCGAAAACGCAGAGTACGACGCGGCCAAGGATGAGCAGCGTGATATTGAGGCCCGGATTGAAGATATTGAGAAGATTTTAAAGAATGCGGAGGTTGTTGTAGAGGAAGAGGTAGAACTGGATAAGATCAGCATTGGCTGTACCGTCCGCATTTTAGACTGTGAATACGATGAAATTTTTGAATATAAAATTGTCGGCTCAACTGAGGCCAACAGCTTAAAGGGTAAAATTTCCAATGAATCTCCGGTAGGCCGGGCATTACTCGGCGCGAAAATCGGGGATACGGTAAAGGTAGAAACACAGGTCGGCGAACTGGAATACAAGGTACTGGAGATCCAGCGCTCCATGTAGGGCGCAGGCAGAGGATAGGCAGGCCTTACGGCAGAGTTGGCCGCGCGCATGCGGCACGGGAGGTAAAGATGGCAGAACAGAAGAAAATGCAGGAGCAGGATGTCAACCAGCTTTTAAAGGTACGGCGTGAAAAGCTGGCAGAATTGCAGCAAAATGGGAAGGATCCCTTTCGGATAACGAAATTTGACGTCACACACCACAGCATGGATATTAAGGAAAATTATGATGCACTGGAGGGACAGGCCGTAACGGTGGCCGGGCGCATGATGTTTAAGCGCGTTATGGGTAAGGCGTCCTTCTGCAATATTCAGGATTTACAGGGGAATATTCAGATTTACGTGGCAAGAGACAGTATCGGGGAAGATTCCTATAAGGATTTTAAGAAGTATGACGTAGGCGATATTCTGGGTATTACCGGCGAAGTCTTTAAGACCAAAACCGGCGAGATCTCCGTACACGCGTCTTCTGTGACGCTTCTTTCCAAGAGCCTGCAGATCCTGCCGGAGAAATTTCACGGACTGACGGATACAGATACCCGCTATCGGCAGCGGTACGTGGATCTGATTATGAACCAGGAGGTAAAGGAGACCTTTATCAAGCGTTCGAAGGTAATCAGCAGCATCCGCAAATATCTGGATGCGCAGGGCTTTATGGAGGTTGAGACGCCGATGCTGGTTTCCAATGCCGGAGGCGCCGCGGCAAGACCGTTCGAGACGCATTTTAACGCGTTAAACGAAGACTTTAAGCTGAGGATTTCACTGGAGCTTTACTTAAAGCGCCTGATTGTAGGCGGACTGGAGCGTGTGTATGAGATTGGACGTGTGTTCCGCAACGAGGGATTGGACACAAGGCACAATCCGGAGTTTACGCTGATGGAGCTTTACCAGGCCTATACGGATTATCACGGCATGATGGATTTGACAGAGAATCTGTACCGCTATGTGGCAAAGGAGGTAACAGGCTCGGAGATCATTACCTATGGCGAGCATACGATGGATTTGTCGAAGCCCTTTGAGCGGCTGACGATGGTTGAAGCCGTGAAGAAGTACGCAGGCGTGGATTTCAATGAAATCCACAGCACAGAGGAAGCAAAGAAGCTGGCGGACGAGCGTCATATGGAATATGAGGATCGGCATCAGAAGGGCGATATTTTGAACCTGTTCTTTGAAGAATACGTAGAGGAGCATCTGATTCAGCCGGTGTTTATTATGGATCATCCGATTGAGATTTCGCCGCTGACAAAGAAAAAGCCGGAGAATCCGGAGTACGTGGAGCGGTTCGAGTTCTTTATGAACGGTTGGGAAATGGCGAACGCCTACTCCGAGCTGAACGATCCGATTGACCAGCGGGAGCGGTTTGAGGCGCAGGAGCGGCTGCTTGCTGCAGGGGATGAAGAGGCGAATCATACGGATGAGGATTTTTTAAATGCGCTTTGTATCGGAATGCCGCCGACGGGCGGCATTGGGTTCGGAATTGACCGGATGGTGATGATGATGACAAATGCGCAGGCAATTCGCGATGTGCTGCTGTGTCCCACGATGAAGAGCTTAGGTAAGGAAAACCAGTAAAATAAATTGTTGGTAAACAGATATGTAGAAATCCGCAGGATAGTGTGAAAGCTATTCTGCGGATTTCTTTTTATAGATTCGTGCGCCGAACGATCTGCAATGAATTAGTTCCTTTTTAAGGGAATAATTCGGAACTGATTCATCTATGAAAGAATCGTAAATCAATGTTATGATATAGATATATAAAATTTTGATCATTTATGTTGATGAAGGAGACGGCATGATACAGATAAACCAGGGTTTACAGGAAGTGAAGGAAGAATTTTTTTCAATATGCCGGGAGAAACAGATCCCTACACATAATAAAGCCGCCTTATTATATGAGCTATCCACGCAGCTGCAGAGTGATAGAAATAACGGCTTGCTTCGGCAGATGATTTTACTGGTTCTGGCTGACAATGATGTATTGCTGAACTATTTTGGGGAATTTCGGAAAGGGGAAGAGGAAGAAGCGTTTCAATGCGTAAGGGGAAATTATAACAGGCTGGCGGCGGATGATAAGCTGCAGCAGCAAATGTCATTAAAATGGAAAGAGGTTTTGGCATCCTGCATGAAGCCTCCCAGAATCCATGCAGGGTGTGATGTAAATGAGGCGGCTTATAGAGAACGGACAAAACAGGCGGAACAGCTATACCGGAAATTTATGGAGAAAAGTGAGAAAAATTCTCCGGAGTTATCCAATAACCTGCATTATTTTATTTGTATGGCGGAACAGATACAGGAATACCGGATGATTATGCCGCTGTTTTTGTTTCAGCTTATGGTTCGGCATACAGGCAGGCTTGCCACAAAAGAGAGTCTGAATGTTTCATTGAAAAGCCTTTGGAGTTATAAAGCGTATCAGACTGCACAGGATAACGGAAAAAATTATAGACGCTATCAATTATATGCAAAATTGTTTGTAAAGCTTTGCAAGGCATACCGTGATTATGATGGTATAGACCTGCCGCTGTGCCAGTATGGGTTTTGGAAAACGTCAAACCTTGCAGACTGGATTATGGATTTGAAGCCGAAAAAGACAAAAAAGGCATTGACGCCGTTTTTTCGTGACCTGCTGCGGGCGGATATGTCAGCAATTGCGTGCTATGAGCCGGAAAAATATTCTACCTGTGCGATATTTGGCATTTCAGAGGAGCAGAAATGGCGGTATCTGCAAAATTTTTGGGAGGACTATAAAGAAGTAGGACAGGCTGTTGAAAAATATGTTTTTGCACACATAGAATACGTCTTATACTGGATGAAGCATTTATATGCGGAACAGGAGATTTTGAAGGCATATGTAGATGAGATTTATAGAGCCTGTATCCCGAAGCTACCGGAAAAAAAGGCATGGATGGAGAGTTATATCCGGGCGCAAATTTATGATATTGTGCGGGAAATGCTGGAACTGGCAGTGAGGACAAAGGTTACAGCCGTGCTTACGCAGGAAGAGGGGGAGTAAAAATGGACAGGAAGTTTATGGAGGATTATTATTGGATGAAATACCAGGATGGGTTTATGGTGAAAGCAATTGAATCAGATGAGGAGTGCAGAGAATTGTACCATAAGGTCATGGAACTGGAAGGAAAAGCGGAAGCGGTGATGCGCAAAGAGGGGAAAGAAAGCCTGTCCCTTCATGGGGAATTGTTTGCGGCAAAAGGAAGGCTTGAAAGTATGGTACTGTGCCTTGCATATCTGCAGGGCGCAGAGGACAGGGAGAAGATGCAAAGATAGGCTCAGCTGTCAGGGACAATGGAATCCATCAGGGTAAGGAAAGAAGATTTTTGCTTTGGAGAAAGCAATTCCCATTTCTTAAGCAGGTTTTCCTGCTCTGGTGTGATTTCTGTCAGGCTGGCGTTTTCTGCCAGGAATTGTGCCATTGTCATATCGAAGGCATGGCATATTTTTTCCAGGGAAGCCAGGGATGGCAGCATTTTTTTCCGATACCAGGAAGAAATGGTGGACTGGGGGAGCTCGGAACGCTGTGCCAGTTCATATTCCGTCCAGTTGCGCAGAAGACGCTGTTTTGTTATACGGTCTAAAATATCAACCATAGAGATACCTCCAAAAAATAATGGATTTTTGCACTACAGGAATGCCCTTTTTTGCTTATATAGTAAATGTGTGGATATTTTTACTGATATTAAGTTGCTTCAAGTTATCGTAATTATAATTCAAAAAGTACTTGCAACATGATGATTATAATCGTATAATAAATTTGACAATATTTACCATACGTGTGAAATTACAAATGAGAAATAAATTTGCAGTTATAAGTCAGGAGGAAAAGTTATGGGTAAATCTAAAGTACATATGCCAGAAGAATTAAAAACAAGATGCCATGCTGCCATACATTCAGCGGCTGTGGCAGCCGGAGCGGCTGGTGCAGCCCCTATACCGATGGCCGATGCAGTGCCTATTGGAGCCGCACAAATTACAATGGTTGTTGCATTGGGAAAAATCTTTGGACTGTCGTTATCCCGGGCGGCAGCAAAATCTATTGTGGGTGTTGGTTTAACGCACCAAGCGGGACGAACAATTTTTTCAAATGTTTTAAAGGCGATTCCGGGAGCAAATGCTACAATTGGCAGTGTTGTAGGCGCAAGTACAGCTGTTGCAATGACAGAAGCATTAGGCTGGCTTGTAGCAGATGATTTTTTTCGGATGGCTAACGGGCAGGAACCGGAAGATATCGTAGATGCGGCGGCAGATTTGAAAAACAGCGGACTGTTTGATGGATTGAGAATGCCGGAATAAAACGGAGGATAATGACATGGGATATAGTACAAGACATCTTGACGAGAATGGATATGCCGCTTGTGTCGATTGCAGAAGAAAGTTTTTTATAAGTAATTTGGCAGAATGTGTGTTTTGTGAACGGTGGGTATGTAAAAACTGTGCCACATATAGGCGCCAGGGCACACCGTTTGGTTATGTGTGCAAGCGTTGTAAAAGCAAGATGCAGGTACGATAATTATAGAAAAATGAAGGAGGCAGTTGTAAATGGGAATTTATAAACCAGGACGCCCCAAGAAATATAATCCTGCTACAGGGGAGGGGCAAAAACCACCTGCTAAGCCGGGAGAATACCGGATTAAGGATGAGGACGGGAATATCCTTTACGTTGGGGAAGCATGTAATTTGGAGCGCCGGATGAAAGAGCATATAAAATCAGGGAAAATAAAACTGGATTGAGGAGAGAAGAGATGGCATATACATTTGAGTATCAGGTGGCTGATGGACGCTCAACAAGCCATACACGCCGCGAGCATGAAAAAAAGAAAATCAAACAGCACGATCCTGTATTAAACAAATCGAAGGGAGGAGAAGGAAGACCTGCAAAAAAGTAATGAGATTGTGTTGCTGCCGGGGTTTTTTAAAGAGCTAGAAAGAGTTCCGCAAGGTAATGCGTAGGTTGCCTTGCGGATTTTTTGATGGAATGGAAATTGCTTTTGTGAGAAGGTTGGAAGTATGAAAGCATTGTAGAACCTGCGGGGCGCAAAAGGGCATAAAATCCCCCTCCCCACGAAAAGAGGCTTTTAAAATGGGATAAGGTATGGTAAAATATGCTACAGCAATTCGTTTTAAGTTGTAGCAGTTGCCGCCGCAGGATCTTTTGGATGATGATTTAGGGCACGACCCTGTTTGGAACCGGAGATAAGTACCGGATTTCCGTTTACCGACTCCTGTATTGGCTGGGATGTGGCTGCACTTCCTGAAACGGATTGCTTTTTTTCTGCGGAAGAAACGCTCTCCATTTCCTCTGCCGCATCCATTTCCTGTGCGCCGTACTGTCTCTCAACCAGCCGGAGCGTGTCATCATCAGCCCCCTGTTCCTTCAAGAAAGCGATGACATTGTTTAAATTCAGCCCTTTTTGTTTGTGTGTGTGTAGAATCTCTTCATGGTCAACAGGGAGGAAGTCTGCGTCGTCCCGGATCATGTGGTAGATGGCCACGAGCATTTTCCGCGCTATGGCGATGATGGCCTTCTTGTGGCCCCGGCGCTTTTTCAGCGTTTCGTATTTGTAGTGGAAGTAGGGATCCTTTTTCGTGCTTTTTGCAGCTGCAAGGGCACACTGCACGAGGAGCGGCTTCAGGTAATGTCCGCCGTCTCCTGCCCTTGTGGACTTCTTCTTCCCCGCGCTTGCATTGTTCGCGGGGGAAAGGCCTGCCTAGGAGGCGAGTGAGGCATCATCCCGCCAGACGGACATGTCCGTCCCTATCTCACCTAGGATATAGAGGGCGGATTCTTCGGTGACACCGATCATTGTGGTCAGATGTTTGATGATGTGGGAGTATTTCAGACGGAAATAATCCAGCTTCTCATCAATGAGGCGGATACATTCGTTGATCTGGCCAAGGTGCAGGTTTATGA
>CANDKL010000183.1 GCA_947385255.1 uncultured Roseburia sp.
CCCAGATCTTTGCGGTTTCGGACCGTCACGCCGTACTTGGTAATGCTCCTTGTCATGCCTACGATGTCGACTTCCTGAAACGCGTCGTTGCCGATTAAGTTTAGCGGGACCTGCCCGGTAAAGCAGACCAGCGGGATGTTGTCGTAATGCGCGTCCGCAAGGCCCGTAATCGTATTGGTCGCCCCCGGCCCGCTTGTTACTAAGCATACCCCTACTTTTCCCGTGGATTTTGCATACCCTTCCGCTTCGTGGATCAGCGCCTGTTCATGGCGCGGAAGCACCAGCCGGATATCTTCCTGCTTATATAATTCGTCCATCACATCCGTAACCATGCCGCCCGGATATCCGAATATCGTATCAACGCCTTCTTCCTGCAAGGCCCTTACAAATAATTTTCTTCCCGTTATATCCATCTGTAATCAACGCCTCCTATCGTTTAAATATACCCCAGCATTTTCAGCATAAAAATCCATCCCGTCAGGGTAAACGCCGCAAGCAAGGTAGTCGCCACCACAATGCTTGCCGTCAGCTCCCCGTCGTTTCCCATATTTTTCGCCATAATATAACAGCTTGGCGTCGCGGGCGCGGACAGCATAATTAAAATCGCAACCAGCTTTTCCCCGCGAAACCCAAGTCCTACCGCAAACGGCAAAAACACCGCTGTCTGCGCGATTAGTTTTAAAAACGAGGCCGCCAGCGTCGGCTTTATTTTTGCGAGCGCCTCATTCCCTTGAAAGCCCGCCCCCATGGAGACAAGCGCCAGGGGCGTCGCCATTTTTGCAATGCTTCCCATCGCTTTATCCAAAACTACCGGAAGCCGGATGTGGAATAAGGCCGCCAAAACGCCAAGCGCAATCGCTATGATAATCGGGTTTTTTAATATATTTCCCGCAGCTTTTGCAATCCTTGACGTATCTGCCTTCCCGCCTTCCTCCCCGCCTTCAAACGTCAGCACGACTACGGAAAAGATATTGTAAAGCGGGACTGCGCCAAGGATCATCATAGGCCCCATCGCAGAGCTTCCGTATATATTTTCAATAAATGCCAGCCCCATTACTGCCGCGCTGCTGCGGAACGATGCCTGCACAAACGCCCCGCGCATGGACGCATCTTTTAAGAAAAGTTTTGCCAGCCCCCAGATGCCAAAGAAGCACACGGCGCTTGCCGCCGCGCAAAACAGCACATACCCTGCGTCAAACGTGCCGTAGATATCGACTGTGGACATGTCCAGGTACAGCATGGCGGGCAGCGTGACCGTAAAATTAAATTTGTTCGCGGCGGACACAAACGCTTCGTTTAACATCCCTTTGCGCCTGCACGCCCATCCTACCGCCATCACCAGAAATACCGGGATTGTCACATGGACGCTGTATATAAAATGTTCCATGCTATCCTCTTTTTCGATAGGTTACAAAACGGTATTCCAAATCAAAATAGGTCTGCTCTTCGCTCTCGCCGGCTTTCTCCCACTCCGGCAGCTCGTCCAGATTGGGGACGTATGTATCCGCTTCGTATGTATAATCTATTTTTGTGACATACGCGGTATCGCATTTGTCCAGAAGCATCCGGTATATGCTCTCCCCGCCGATCACATAAATATCTTTGCTGTCATACTGCTTTAGCTCGTCCAAAAGCTGTTCTTTCGTATGTACGACGACGGCGTCCTTCACTTGATAGCGCGGATTGCCTGTCAGTACTATATTTGTCCTGTTTTTCAGAGGAAGCCCGTTTGGAAAACTCTCAAGCGTCTTCCTCCCCATGACGACGACCTTACCCGTTGTCGTTTCCCGGAAAAATTTCATGTCGGACGGAATCCGTACTAAAAGCTGGTTGTCTTTTCCAATCGCCCAGTTTTTATCTGCCGATAAAATCAGGTTCATATCCTTCCTCCTTTTTGCTGCGGCCAATATCCCGGCGTATTTTTAACGAATGTGTGAAGGTATTCCGAAAAAACCTTCTTTCACCTGAAAATTTATTGTAACGAATTTTGTGAAAAAAGGCAATATTTATTTTGGGGAGCAATTTTTTCTAGGGCAAACGCAAAGCTATAAATAACATTACAGGCGTTGACTCATACGTCCCGCCTGCCGAAAAACGCTTTACATGTGCAGGAAGCTATTGTAAAATGAAGTACAGGAATATACCGCATATCAGAAAGGAGGGACTTTATGTACAAATTTAAAAAAATTATGGTTTTGCTATCTTTTTGCCTGATTGCCTGCCGGCTTGCCGTGCCCGTTTCAGAGTTGCCGGTACATGCAGCAGAGGTTTCGGCGCCGATCCGTATTGCATGTGTGGGGGACAGCATTACTTATGGCTATACCTCTTCTAATCCAAGCTTTCACAGTTATCCTTCACAGCTGAAAAATCTTCTTGGAGAAGGATATGAGGTTGGAAATTTCGGCGTCAGTGGATATACGCTTATGAAAAGCGGGGACAGGCCTTACTGGTCTGCGCCGCAATATGCACAGAGCAGACAGTTTGAGCCGGATATCGTGCTTCTTATGCTTGGAACAAATGATTCCAAGGAAACGAACTGGGTACACAAAGATGAGTTCCTGGCGGATTTAAAAGAGCTTATTGAAATATACAAGCAGCTTCCGGGAGAACCGGAGGTGTACGTTTGCACTTCCCTGCGCTTACCTGTGGAATATGAGCATGAGGATACGAAAAGCGGGCTTAACCGCGCAGTGATTGAGGAGGAAATTGTTCCATTCCAGGAACAGGCGGCGGATGAAACGGGCTGTCCGCTTATAGATACGCATGGTTTTTCTGAGCGTGAAATGGCAGACGAAGATTTTAAGGATTATGCGCATCCTACGGATATCGGTTATCAAAAGCTTGCCAATTACATATTCGGCTCCCTGACAGGCAAAGAAATTTCTATGGAAATTATAGATGACACTGAATTTACGTTCAAGGGCAGCGAATGGAAAGAAAGTATTTCCTCCGGGAGTATCAATGGAGAGAACGGAACAGAGCATTATGCACAGGTTACAGAAAGCAACGCTTCATCCCATACGTATGAAGTCTCCTTTGTTGGTACGAGAATTCAGATTTACGGCGAGCTTTCACCAAACCATGGCATCGTTTCTTATTCCGTAGACGGCGGAGAAGAAATGGAAGTCGATTCTTATGCCCCATCCCGTTCGGTACATACGATTTTGTATCAGGCGTCGGGACTTGAGGATGGCGTCCATACGTTAAAAGCGACTGCAACTGCAAAGAAAAGTGCGCCTGCGTCCAACTCCTGTATTCAGGTGGATTATGCAAAGGTGTTTACGGAATATACCTGTACCTGTGCGATTGACAGCCTGCGTTTTTATGCGCCGTCTGTGACAATCCCCTGGGACGCGCCAAGCGCAGATGTCGCCCTTAACGCTTCCGGTTCCCTGGCCCAGTGCCGGATGAGCGGCCATCAGGAACGCACGCTGAATATTACTTATGCGCTGCAGGAGGATGCAAAGGGAGCCTTCATCGACGGGGATCGCCTGATTGTATCCGAACCGGGCACAATTGCGGTAACTGCAAAGGCTGAAATTTCCGGTACGGAACTCAAAAAAGAAAAAACGGCTTATTTTACAGTTATGAAAGCTGAAAAACCCAAACAAACCGTTCCCGATCCGCCTGTCACCCAAAAGCCGGATCCGGCTCCGGATCAAACTGTGAAACCCGCC
Source organism: uncultured Roseburia sp. (assembly GCA_947385255.1). Taxonomy (GTDB): domain Bacteria; phylum Bacillota; class Clostridia; order Lachnospirales; family Lachnospiraceae; genus Roseburia_B. The sequence goes on from CANDKL010000183.1 coordinate 3,678, forward strand.
AAACCCCTTAAGCTTGCCCGTCCGGTTTTAAAGGCGAAAAAATCCGGTTCGAAGGTAAAGCTTACATGGAAAAGAAATCCCAAAGCAGACGGATATACGATTCAAATGAAAACCGGCAAAGGGAATTATAAAAAAATTGCTGCAAAAAAGTCATCTGTAGTTTCTTATACCAAAAAGAAGCTGAAAAAAGGAAAAACCTATTCTTTCAGAATACAGAGCTATAAAAAACAGGCTTCTTCCACTGTCTGCTCCAAATGGTCAAAGGCAGTTAAAGTGAAGCTGTAGCCTCCCTGTAAAAGCAGCGTAACGGGCGTCTTCTTGTCATCATCCGCAGCATTGCGGAAACAGCGGCGGATTTTATGCCTGCTGTTTCCGCGATGCCGTATCAGATATGCTGCCCCGCCAGCCTTCCATGCACCCTGCGGTACCTCTCCTTTTTCATTTCCTTCAAAAGCTTTCTGTAATCCGCTGTAAACCTCCCAATCCCCATTACCTTCCAATCCTTTTGCACCGTCACGCTCTCATCCGTAACCTGCATCTGATATCCCTGCTTTGCAAAAACCTCCTTTAACCGCTTTAAATCCTTCTCATATTTCGCGTTCAGCTTTGCATAGCTCTTTTCTATCATCCGGTACGCCCTGCAAAACGCCCGGTTCCCTACAATTCCCCGATATACGCCCGGATTATGCCGCTTTGCGTAATCCAGATAGTGCAGAATATAATATTTAAACTCCGCATACGCCAGCTTTCCATTTTCGCAGTAATTGATATAAACCGTCCACTGATCCCAGTCGGCATGCTGCGCTTTATAATAAGGATACAGCGCCACCGTATTATTCATACTCATCCGATACGCCATGAACTCATTCATCAGCCCATACGCCCCCTGAATATCCGAAGCCAGGTTCTGCGTCGGCTTTGCCACATATGTATTATAGCGAAAGGTCCGAAGGCGCTTCGGAATAGAAGACGCCATCTCCTTTGTCCGGAATACCGCCGTATGGCGGACCGGAATGGTTTTTTGGTTTCCGACATAATACCTCGTCTCGTCCATTCGGCGAATACTGTAAACATGCGTTTCCTCATGCACCGCAATCGAAATCCGATCAATGATGCGCCCGCCCGAAAACCAGCGCAGCACATCGTCGCCTGCCGCTATCTGCTTTTTTAAAATATAGGCCCCGTCCTTGTCATAGCGGTTCAATAGCTTCATGACATTCTGTTCGGTCGCTTTCGCATTGATGCCCGGCATTTTCGCGGCCTCCGCTTCATACGATGCCACAGGCGCCGCCAGCAGGAATACAAAAGCAAGCCATCCGGCAAGTATTCTTTGAATCCGTTTCATTTTTCCTCTCCTCTCCTATTCTTCATCTTCCATCACAATCGCTTTGTCCAGGTAAAAGGAATACAGGATCCGCTCCCGCACATGCATTCCCAGATTGGACTCCAAAGCCCTTTTGTACCAATTCAGCTGGCTCTCATACCGCATGACAAGCTCCTCCTCACTTTGGATCCTGTCTGTTTTATAATCCACCAGCACGATTTCTTTGTCTTCGATAAAAAAAGCGTCGATAATCCCCTGGAGCAAAACCATCGTCTGGCTGCCGTCGCCCTCGACCTCGTCGGCCGGACGCCCCATGACAAACGGCTGCTCCAGATAAAGCGCACCGCGCTCGGACGCCGCCTTCATCCGAACCGCCAAATTCGACCTGTAAAATGCAAAAAGCTTCTTTTTCCCCAGCAGATCCCGCATTTCCTCCGTCAGGCGCCCCTCCTTTGTCAGCTGCGCAAGCTGCGTATCCAGTAAAATCCCAAGCTTTGGATTTCCGGCCAAAAGCGCAACCGGCAGACATGCTACAGCCCGGTGCATGGCCGTTCCGTAAAACGCGCCCCGGTTCGCTTCGCCCTCCCCGCCTGCAAAACGCGGCACATACGAAGCCGGCTCCTCCGGCTCATTGTCCGTTACCGGCAGCTCATCCTCCTCAAAAACGGCCTCCTGCAGCCGGCCCTTAAGCTCCGATACCGCATATTTTGTCCTGCGGTTTGTCTCTGCCTCCTGGGGATACCGGTAGGAAAGCTGTGCCTTTACATACGCGTCTGCCTCCTCATCCGGGCGGGAAGCCCGGTAAAGCAGCTCCCCAAGCCCCTCTGCATCTGCAAGCTGACTCTGCGCCTCCTCCTCTACCAGCTCCTTTGCGCCCCACACCTGAATGCGATCCCCGTCGCCGGATGCAAGCATCGCCGGAAGAATCCAGTCCAGATAGCACTTTGCCGCGGCACGCATCCGAAACGACAGCCTGTTTCTCTGAGTCAGGCGCAGTGAAAGCTCCTTTGTGACGCCGGTCATCACCAGCTTTTCCTTTGCACGGGTCAGCGCTACATAAAGTACCCGAAGCTCTTCTCCCTGATCCTCCAGCTCTATCTGCTTTGCCACGGCCTTTTTGCAGAGCGTCGCCCCACGGATCCGGCGTACCGGATCGATGTAATCCATGCCGATGCCAAGCTCGGGGTGGATCACCATGCGGCTTTTGGTATCCATGCGGTTAAACTGCCTGGCCGTCCCGCATACAAATACAATCGGAAACTCCAGGCCCTTACTTTTGTGGATGGTCATGATCCGTACCGCATCGGCATTTGCGCTTCAGATCGGAAGAGCGTCGTGTA
>CANDKL010000184.1 GCA_947385255.1 uncultured Roseburia sp.
GAAAGCGCGTCAGAGGACTTAAGGGAATTCTGCTCCGGGCGTGACTTTTGGAAAATCCCTTTCCCCACCTTGTGAAAAGTATCCGGTATCGTTACTTTTCATGCAGTGGTGAAATGATGGCCCCTGGTATTTGGGGGTTACTCGATCGCGACGCTTAAGCCGCCTCCATCTGCCCGCGGCAATGACACGGTCACGACAAACAGATCCGCGATCATCTCCAATTCAAACGTTCCTCCGCAGGCCTCTGTAAAGCTTCTCGCAATCGACAGCCCCAGCCCGCTTCCGCCGTCCGTCCTGCTTGCGTCCCCTCTGGTAAAGCGCTCCGCAAAATCGATCTCACGGTTTAATTCCTCGCTGGACGTATTTTTCACACTCGCTACGGCAAGCGCGCCTTCTGCCTTTAGCGTGACATACACCCGCGATCCTTTCAGGGAATATTTGATCGCATTCACAATCAGGTTCTGGAACACACGGTACATCCGCTGTCCGTCTGTGCAGACCATCACCGGCTCCTTCGGGATTTCGGTCTTTACCATCACCGGACTCTTGGTAATCGGCTCCTCCATATCAGCCAGCGTCTGATATAAAAGCTTGCACAGATCCAACTCCTTAAGCTCCACCGAAAGCTGCCCGGAGGCCGCTTTGCTTATCGCAAATACATCCTGCACCATATTTTTGAGCCGCTCTGATTTTTCGTCCAGAATGCGGATATAATCGGATATATCATCCGGCAGCCCTTCCTCCTGCTTTAAAAGCTGAATGTAGCTGATAATCGAGGTCAGCGGCGTCTTGATGTCATGGGAGACATTTGCCACCAGCTCTACCTTCATGCGCTCGCTGCTGGTGCGCTCCTCCACTGCCGTTTCCAGCCCCTGCCGGATATCCTCGAGCTCCTCCGCCATGTGCCTCAGATCGGCATCCTCAAATACAGACGCTTCCCCGGCTTCATATTTTCCGTCCCGGATTCCGCCGATCTGCTCTGCAAGAAGCGAAAGCTCCTCCGCAAATTTCCGGTTCTTTTTCTGGTAAAAATAAACAACGGCCAACAGCGCTGCCGCAAGGGCAAACGCCCCTTCCAGCCACCAGACAACCGCACCCGCTTCCAACATCTGGTAATCCATAAGGATACATGCCAAAAATACTAGGAGCAGATAAACAGGAAGCACTGCCGCAATTGCGCACAGGACATAGGTCCGCTTTACGAGGCGCTGTGAAAGCGGAAGCTTTAAATCCCTGCTTTGCAGCAAAGCGGCGCATTTTCCGTATATCCCCTTTTGATACCCCTTTTTATTCCGGCATAGGTCCACAAGAAATGCATAAAACAGCCAGAAGCCCAGTAAAAGCGGCTCCATATACCGGGGGATGATATCGGCCAGCGAATAGGACAGCTCCGATGCGTACTCATAATAAGGGACATTTGAGACAATGGCCATATCATACGCATGGAGGAAAAAGCCCTCCTCCTTCAATATGCCGATAATCAAAAGAATCGGCAGGATAAGGCCCAACAGCACCTTCCATTCAAACCATATTTTTTCCGTAAGAGCCGCCAGCCTTTTGTTCAGTTCCCTTTTGCCGCTTCGCAAAAACAGATACAGTACAAGCCCGGCAAGCCCGCCAGCCAGGCAGGCAATCGTACGAAATAAATAGCTTTGCTCTTCGAAATAATCCCGATAAACGCCATACAGTCCGCTGCCGGAATAGGAATAATACCGGTCCTTTAAGCTTTGCAGAAACTGCGTCGGCTCCTTTGCCGCAAGGATCGTAACCTGAACGTTCTTCCACTTATTTTTTGCCGTAAAATTCCGATACCCCGGGATACAAAAGCCCTCGCCCTCCCGGTAAATGCCGTCTCCGTAAATATCCAGGCTCCTGCCGTCCTTTTTCACGTCGGCCTTTTCTCCGTCAAAATACAGATAAAAATTATAGCCCTCCGGCAGCTTTGATGCATTGCCGTCCCATGTTCCCGCCGCTATGTTGGTGTACAGCTCCTTCCCGCGGCAGGAAATACGGTACAGCACGTTCGGATCCTTTTTCATTGTATTGTGAATGCCCTCAATCACTTTTTTCTTCCGATCCTCGGTCCACTCTGCCTCCGTATCTTCCATGACTTCTTCCGAAAAAACAGTCCCGGCCTCTGCTTCCACAGTATATTCCTGCTCGATTACGTCTTCTGCTATGGCCTCCGCCGGTTCCGCCGTGCCGTAATCTACATAATAACCGTAATCACTATTGTACACCGGATCCCCGCAGCCCATATCCAGAAAGGTCTCCAGCCGATCTGCAATAAAATCGCGGAACTGCCGGCTATTCTGATAATCGGAGCTGCCTAAATACTCCTGAAAAAAGGAGATTCTGCCTCCATAACGCCATTCCCTGAGCGCACCCGCCCCTCCGGATATCAGCAGGCTTACACCCAGTACAAATGCCGCGCACGCCAGGTTATTTTTCCATTTTTTCCATTTTGTAGCCAATTCCCCACACCACCTTTAAATATTCTGGCTCCTTCGGATTGAGTTCCATTTTTTCGCGGATGCGGCGGATATGCACCATAACGGTATTCTCCGAAGCAAATCCGGGCTCCTCCCAGACGCGTTCATAAATCTCCTCCGCCGGGAAAATACGCCCCAGATTGCGCATCATCAGATCCACAATTTTCGTTTCCGTTGCAGTCAGGCGCACTGCCTCGCCGTCTGCATAGAGCACACGCTCATCCGTATGGTAGGACAGCCTTCCGTTGCAGATCCGATCCGCCTGCGTTTGGCCGATGCCGCCTAGCCAGGTATACCGCCGCAGATGGCTTTTGACCCGCGCCGCAAGCTCCGCCGGATTATACGGCTTTGACACATAGTCGTCCGCACCCATGGAAAGCCCGAGTACCTTATCCGTCTCCTCGCTTTTGGCGCTCAGCACAATAATCGGGATATTCTGCTTTTCCCGGATACGCATGACGGCAGACAGCCCGTCTAACCTCGGCATCATAACGTCCATAATGACCAGGTGTACCTTTTCCTGCATCAGCAGATCGAGCGCCTGCATCCCGTCGTATGCTCTGAACACACGGTATCCTTCCTTTTCCAGCAAAACCGCAATCGCTTTTACAATTTCCCGGTCGTCATCCGCTACCAAAATGCCTTCCTTCATGTTACTCCTCCTTTGAGCTGGTTTTATCTTATACCGGATTCCTTACAAAAAAAGCGTGGAAATCCTTACAAATTTCTTACAATGCATGCGGCTCTTCCCATAAAAAGAGGGCATATCCTCTTCGAATATACCCTCGCCCATGTTCATATAAATGCCCCGCTTACAACCGGTGTTTACCACACCACGCTCTGCTTTACATCCTCACTCATGCCCTCGATCACGGCCCGCGCCAGATCTGCCTTTGCCCTGTGGGTGATAATGATGCAGATTTCCTTCGCCTGATTGTAATGCCTGCGCTTACGCAGGGAAACCTTCTCCCATTTCTCCGCGTAGGGAACGCCTGCTTTCATCAATGCATTCATAAGCTTCTCTTTTGCCTTTGCATTGGTCACACTGCATAATGCGATATCTGTTTCTAGGCTCATTTTCATCAACTCCATATAGGATTATATACCCTTTCAGGGAAAAAGGCAATTTATATTTTTCGCATTTTGCGGGAATGGTTTTGCCTGTTAAAGAAACATCCTCTCCGTTTCCAGGTAATCGGCATAAACCTGAATATCCGGGTACACATCCGGCCGTCTTTCCCCCGCATAAATCAATTCCTCTGCAATGCGTACCGGATCGCACAGACGGATATGACAGAAACCTGATTTAAAGTCCTTGGCCGTATTCCTCAGTGAAATCAAAACCACTCCGACAAAAGGCATTTTTGCCTGCAGATCCTCTCTGCAGAAAAACGGCTCCATGCCCTCTGCGTTTTCCACCCCAGCATGGAATCTGCCGCCTTCAGCCAGCGGCAGAATTCCAAACCACTGCTCCACTTTTAAGGCCTCTGCCGTCTTCTGATAGGGATATTTAATCAGAAAATGTTTTTTATGTGCCTGGGAAATTCTCATCTCCGTTTTCACACATGTCAGAGAATCGTAAAACCCAAAGGCGTAAAACTGTATTTTTTGGTCAGCTACTCTCTGTCCGGCAATTACAGGATTCAGCTTGTCCTGCTGACTGCCGGCTTTCTTATCCAGCTTAATATACCTTACCTGATCGATATTGTTTTTCGTCAAACAAAGCCATTCTTCATCTCGTGTTTCCACTTCTTCTCCTCCCCCGCATCTTTTTCGTTTTGCATCCCCATTATGCATATTGCATATTCTTCTTCTTTCAGAAAAAATGCCCAAGTCCGGTTATCTACCGTCCTTGAGCATTATGGTTAAGAATCCTCTTCCAGAGCGTCATAAATACTTTGAATCATTCTCTCTCCACGGCTGGAAAGATTCACTCCGTTGATCTTGTACGTATTCATCTGGGAATTTACTTTATATCCCCTTACAAAGGTATGCTTCGACATTCCCTTAACAGGCCCTCTTAATACTGCTATTTTTCCTTTTTTCTCCGCTTTTATTTTCATCCAAATACTCCTTATCTAGTCCATTGTACTGACACGAAGAAATGCTATCTCTTAAATCGTATCAATACCATAGTTTTTTTCGTTATACAATAAAAATATTCGAAGCGCAATTAAATTTTTAAAGTTTCATTTTCGCCACAAATATCCCCCCTCCAACCAAACAAGAAAAGGGCAGCCGCCATTCCGGCGCGCCCTTTTCCTGCTTTCAGGTAAAACCTGTTCGCGTTCAAATACGATTATTTTGTGATCTGGAACGATCTGATAATCGGCGCAGCCTGATAATTGCCGCCTAATGTAACAACTGTTACAACATAGCGTCCCGGCTCTGTCGGCGGAGTCGTCGTACTGGAATATACCCTCCACTTGCTTGTCATGCCGGAATACAGGTAATGCACATTGTCCTGGCTGATTGTCACATCGCCGTCACAGGATAATGTCACGCCAAAGTCAAAATTCTTCACATCTGCGGCGCTGATCTTGCTTCCCAGGCTCTGGTTCCAGGTCAGCTTTACGCCGGACAAACGCATCCGGACTAATAAAGCGCCTACGCCTACGCCCGTATTATAATTCTTATTGTCTGTGATCACGGTTGCAGCATAAAGACCTGCACGATTCGGCGTACCGAATCCGACACGTACGCTGTCCGTAACAGACGGCAGCTTATTCACAACCTTTAAGATCTGGCCGAACGCGCCTGTGTCCACGCCGATTTTGTCCAACAGCTCCAAAAGCTCCGTGCTGTCAAACATCTTGCGCAGCTCTCCTAAGGTAACGCCGTCCTGCAGCATCTTGCTGAAGCTCTTTCCGGTAATTTTCTCTACGACAGGATCGATGATTCCCATCAGCTTGTTATTCGTGAACTTTTCCGGAAGATCCAGATACAGCCCTAAATTCACATTGCTGGTTGCACCGGCATAAACAGTATAAAAATCAAATTTGTCGGCCGGATCTGTCGTAATAAAGTTCGCCGGGATATCCTGTCCTGCATAGATATTTGTGGATTTTACACGAACCTTCACATTGGCCTTATTCACCGTAACGGCCGCTTCCGATGCGTCGGACGGACGATATTCGGCATTGCCCTTATAGGAAATCTGAATCCGATGCTCCCCTGCGCCCATTGCCGCATAAGGAACGCCTAAGTATTTGCCGCCTTCGATCGGCATCCAGCGCTTTGTGCTGTCGTTTAAGCTGCCCGCAATGTTATCAATGCTTCCGCCTATGCCTTCCAGTCCCGGAATTTTATTCAGCAGGCCGCCTAATTGGCCGGCATCTAAGCTGCTGTCCAAAACGTCAATCTGGGCTTTGTAGAGGATTTCAAAATCATCCACGCTCAGCGTCTCTTTTGCCGGCAGCTCGGAATTTTCCCAGTCGATGACATTGTCAAAAATGGCCTGTTTCATAACGGCCGTATCCATATTGTAGGTAAAGGAAGCGCCTTCTTTTACCGCTACCGTGCTTGCAATGCGGTTATCGCTTACCGTTACATCAACTGTAACGGAATTGCCGCGGTACTCTACCGTATCCTTACAGGAAATACGGATTTCCCATTTCCCGTCCTTAAATTTCACAAGTCCGGTTGCGTCCTTTTCGCCCAGAGGCTTGTAGCTGATATGCGTAAGACCCGTTACATCCGTGTTGTATTCCACCGTTACGTCTTCATAAGCAATCCCCGGGTTGGAGGAGGCTACTACCGCTTCATAGATTGCGCGTGCGGTCGCTTCATAGTCATAGCCCTGATCCGCCGTAAATACAATACCTG
>CANDKL010000185.1 GCA_947385255.1 uncultured Roseburia sp.
CAGCCGTCCGCCAGATCGAGGATATCCGTTATATCCGTAGCAAAAAGGGCTTAGAGAGCCTTCCCGACAATTTGAAGGAAATTGCGGCTCTGCGCTTAGAATACCCGGACGCCCCGTTAAAGGAGCTGGGGACCTACCTAAATCCCCCGATCGGCAAATCCGGGGTCAACCACAGGCTGCGGCGGCTGTCCGAAATTGCGGCGGACTTAGGGGCAAAGGATAAGGGGGAGACATCATGAAGAAGCTGTTATTTATATTTAATCCCCAGGCAGGGAAGGCACAAATTAAAAACAAGCTGCTTTCGATTCTGGAAATTATGGTAAAGGCAGAGTACGAGGTTACCATTTACCCCACACAGGGGAAGGAGGACGCCTTGCATATCGTACAGGACAGGGCGGCAGATTTTGATTTGATTGTGTGCAGCGGCGGCGACGGTACGCTGGACGAAACGGTCAGCGGCCTGATGCGCTCCGGCCATCCGGTTCCGTTGGGCTATATTCCGGCCGGCAGCACGAATGATTTTGCGAATTCCTTAAAAATTCCAAGAGATATGATAAAAGCGGCCCAGATAGCGGTAATGGGGCAGCGGTTTGCCTGCGATGTGGGTTCCTTTAACGAGAAATCGTTTATCTATGTAGCGGCATTCGGTATTTTTACGGAGGTGTCCTACCGGACCAGGCAGGAATGGAAAAATATCTTAGGCCATGCGGCTTATATTTTAGAGGGTGTCAAAAGCCTGCCGGAAATTACATCTTATTCGATGCGGGTGGAGTACAATGACGTTGTCATTGAAGATGAATTTATCTACGGTATGATCACAAACTCCAATTCCGTAGGCGGTTTTAAAAACATGACAGGAAAAAATATTCTGTTAGACGACGGGAAATTTGAGGTGACGCTGATCCGCTCTCCCAGGAATTTTGCGGAATTAAATGAAATTCTGGCGTCGCTTACCAATCTGATCGATAATACGGATTTGATCTATTCCGCAAAGAGCGATCAGATCACCATAGTATCCGAGGAGCAGATTCCCTGGACATTAGACGGGGAGTTCGGCGGGAAGGTGCAAAAGGTCGATATACGCAACCGGCATCATGCGCTGGAGATTATGGTGAAAAAGAAAGAGGGCATAAAAACTTCATAAAACCCCTTTATTTTTGGAAGAATTTAGGCTATACTATAAGAAGTCAAAAAACAAGAAAAGGAGAGATAAAATTATGTTAGTTTCTGCAAAAGAAATGCTTGACAAAGCAAAAGCAGGCCACTATGCAGTAGGCCAGTTCAACATCAACAACTTAGAGTGGACAAAGTCCATCCTTGCAACCGCACAGGAGTTAAATTCCCCGGTAATCTTAGGCGTATCCGAAGGCGCCGGCAAGTATATGACAGGCTATAAGACTGTTGTCGGCATGGTAAAGGGTATGATCGAAGAGATGAACATTACCGTTCCGGTTGCACTGCATCTGGATCACGGTTCCTATGAAGGCTGCCTGAAATGTGTAGAAGCAGGCTTTTCATCCATCATGTTTGACGGCTCCCATTACCCGATCGACGAGAACGTTGCGAAGACAACGGAGTTAGTTAAGATTGCACATGACAACAATATGTCTATCGAGGCAGAGGTTGGCGCAATCGGCGGCGAGGAAGACGGCGTCATCGGCAAGGGCGAGTGCGCAGATCCGCAGGAGTGCAAGTCAATTGCAGACCTTGGCATTGACATGCTTGCAGCAGGTATCGGCAATATCCACGGCAAATATCCGGACAACTGGGAGGGCTTAAGCTTTGAGACCTTAGACGCAATCCAGCAGCTGACAGGGGAGATGCCGTTAGTACTTCACGGCGGTACCGGTATTCCGGAGGACATGATCAAGAAAGCCATTTCACTCGGCGTAGCCAAGATTAATGTAAATACAGAGTGCCAGTTATCCTTCGCAGCAGCTACACGCGAGTATATCGAAGCAGGCAAGGATCAGCAGGGCAAGGGCTTTGACCCGCGTAAGCTTTTAGCTCCGGGTGCAGAGGCAATCAAAGCAACGGTAAAAGAGAAGATGGAATTATTCGGATCCGTTGGCAAAGCATAAGCTGTAAAAATCGCCAAAAAATCTTTTTGAAACCATAAAAAGTTGTGTAAAACAGAAAAAGTGAAAAATGGCTATTGCATTTTCGTCTGGTTTCGTGTATTTTAGTAGCAAATGAAACGGATATACAAAGACGAACAAGGGTGTTCCACTGGTTGGAATACCCTTTTTTTGTATGAACCGTGGTAAGGAGGAAAATATGGAAAAATGCAATGAGTATTACAATGTAGCAGATATTTTCGGGGAAAACGTATTTAACGATTCTGTGATGCGGGAGCGTCTTCCCAAGAAGGTGTACCAGAGGTTAAAGGAGATTATCCGCGGCGGCAAGGAGTTAGATCTGGCAACGGCTGACGTTATTGCACATGAGATGAAGGAGTGGGCAATCGAAAAGGGGGCGACGCATTATACGCACTGGTTCCAGCCGTTGACCGGCGTTACGGCAGAGAAGCACGACGCGTTTATCACGGCGCCGATGGAGAACGGGAAGGTTCTGATGAGCTTTTCCGGCAAGGAGCTGATTAAGGGTGAGCCGGATGCTTCCTCCTTCCCATCCGGGGGATTGCGGGCCACGTTTGAGGCGAGAGGCTATACCGCATGGGATTGTACGTCTCCGGCATTTGTAAGGCAGGATGCCGCGGGGGCTACGCTTTGTATTCCGACGGCGTTTTGCTCCTACACAGGAGAGGCGCTCGATCAGAAGACGCCGCTGCTGCGCTCCATGGAGGCCGTCAATGAGCAGGCGCTGCGCTTGATCCGCCTGTTCGGAAACAAGACGTCGCAGAAGGTAACGGCATCCGTCGGGCCGGAGCAGGAATATTTCATTGTAGATCGGGAGAAATATTTAAAGAGGAAGGATTTGATTTTTACCGGACGTACCTTATTCGGCGCCATGCCGCCGAAGGGACAGGAAATGGACGATCATTACTTTGGTACGATCCGGGAGAGGATTGCCGCTTATATGCGTGACGTCAACAAGGAGCTCTGGAAGCTGGGCGTCTCTGCCAAGACGCAGCATAACGAGGTTGCTCCGGCACAGCACGAGCTGGCACCGATTTATGCGTCCGCAAACGTAGCGGTAGACCACAACCAGCTGGTGATGGAAACCTTAAAGAAGGTGGCGGGCCGTCACGGCCTGCAGTGCCTGCTGCATGAAAAGCCGTTTGCAGGCGTGAACGGCTCCGGTAAGCATAACAACTGGTCGATTACGACAGACGATGGCATCAATCTCTTGGATCCGGGTATTACACCGCATGAAAACTTCCAGTTTTTACTGGTTTTGACTTGTATTTTAAAAGCCGTAGACGTCCATGCAGATTTGCTGCGGGAGGCGGCGGCCGACGTCGGAAACGACCACAGGCTTGGCGCAAACGAGGCGCCGCCCGCGATTATTTCCGTATTCTTAGGCGAGCAGCTGGAGGATGTGCTCAAGCAGCTGATCAGCACCGGCGAAGCGACCCATAGTATTTCGGGCAGCAGGCTGGAAACCGGCGTTAAGACACTTCCGGATTTTATGAAGGATGCAACAGACCGCAATCGTACGTCGCCGTTTGCCTTCACCGGCAACAAATTTGAGTTCCGTATGATCGGTTCTCAGGATTCCATTGCCCAGGCTAACGTGGTATTGAACACCATCGTTGCCGAGGCGTTTGCCGAGGCCTGTGATATTTTGGAGAGCAGCAGTGATTTCGATCTGGCGCTGCATGATTTGATTAAGAAAAATGCAACCGATCACCGGAGGATTGTATTTAACGGAAACGGATATTCTGAGGAATGGGTAGAGGAAGCGCTCAGGCGCGGACTGCCGAACATTACCTCTATGGTAGATGCCATCCCGTCCTTAAATACCGAGAAGGCGGTCCGCCTGTTTGAGAAATTCGGCGTGTTTACCAGGGCAGAGTTAGATTCCCGTGTTGAGATTGAGTACGAAACCTATGCGAAGAAGATCAACATTGAGGCGAAGTCGATGATTGATATTGCGGCAAAGCAGATTATTCCGGCGGTGATCAAATATACAACTGTGCTTGCTAACTCTGTTTCCGCAGTAAAAAGTGTCTGCGATGCGGACGTCAGCGTGCAGCAGGGGCTGCTTTCGGAGGTCTGCGGTCTGCTGGCCGAAACAAAGGGCGCACTTTCTAAGCTGGAAAAGCTGGTCAGCCAGGGAGTTTCCATGGCGGAAGGCAGGGAGCAGGCAGTCTTTTATCGGGATGAGGTTATGACAGCCATGAAAGCCTTACGGAGTCCGGTGGATAAACTGGAAATGCTTGTAGATAAGGATATGTGGCCGATGCCGTCCTACGGTGATTTGATTTTTGAAGTATAATCCGGAAAAACTTCCCCATAAAAGGGAGGAAGCCAGGCAACGTCGGTTGCCTGGCAGAAAGATTATGAAAAATTGTATCTGGTTTTTATAACCATCTTTACTATAAATGCCAGAAGTGAAAAAATCATGTTCACTGGATGAAATTTTTTTAAAAGATAGATGAATAAAATGTGAACAGAAATAAGATGGGAGGACATATTCGTATGAAAAAACTGGAAATTATCATCAAGCCGGAAAAGCTTGAGGATTTAAAGGAGGTTCTGTCCACCTGCGAGGTAAGCGGCCTGAATATTGTAAACAGCATGGGCTACGGCAACCAGAAGGGTGTGATTAAAACCTATCGCGGAGCTTCCTATAATGTGACGCTTCTGCCGAAGATTAAGGTGGAAACGGTCGTTTCGGATGAGGCTGCGCAGGGGCTGATTGATAAAATTGTAGATGAAATCAACACCGGAAACTTCGGCGACGGTAAGATATTTGTTTACGACGTACAGGATGCGGTCCGTATCCGTACCGGCGAGCATGGAGAAGAAGCATTATAGGATTGTAAGACGTTATCAATGGGGATAACAGGGCAGGGCCAAGTAAGGCTTTGCATGTTACCCTGTTTTTTTACGCCCAAAATCCCGGTTGGCCGGGCGGAATATGCCGTCCGGCAAAAGAAAAAGGAGGAAACGACAATGGATATGAGTATTTGGTTCTTAATGGGAGCAGCGTTGGTGTTTTTCATGCAGTGCGGATTTGCCATGGTAGAGGCGGGCTTTACCCGGGCAAAGAACGTAGGCAATATTACGATGAAAAACTTAATGGATTTCTGCATTGGTACGGTTGCATTTTATCTGCTGGGCTATAATCTGCTCTGCGGAGAAGGAACGCTGTTCGGCTGGGGATTAAATCCGTTTGCAGACTTTGCCGCGACAGACTGGTCAAATTTTGTATTTAACCTGGTGTTCTGTGCGACCGCGGCGACAATCGTGTCGGGCGCTATGGCAGAGCGGACCAAGTTTGTGACATACTGCGTGTACAGCTTTATCATCAGCCTGATTGTATATCCGGTGGAAGCGCACTGGGTATGGGGCGCGACGCCATGGCTTACGGATATCGGATTTACGGACTTCGCAGGCTCTGCCTGCATCCATACCGTGGGCGGCGTGACCGCGTTAATCGGTGCGGCAATGCTTGGACCGCGTATCGGCAAATACAGCAAGGACGGCAAATCCAGACCGATCCTGGGACATAATCTGTTAATCGGGGCACTGGGCGTATTTATCCTGTGGTTTGGCTGGTATGGATTTAACGGAGCGGCTGCGAGCGATACGCTGCAGCTTTCACAGATTTTTGCAACGACGACCATTGCGCCGGCGGTGGCAACCTGTACTGCTATGCTGTATACCTGGATACGGAACGGAAAGCCGGATGTTACCATGTCGTTAAACGGCTCTCTGGCGGGACTGGTAGCAATTACGGCAGGATGCGCGAACGTGGATGCGGTGGGAGCGTTTATCATCGGCGCGATTGCAGGCGTGCTTTGTACGGTTTCCGTTTATGTGGTGGAGGATCTCTTAAAGGTAGACGATCCGGTGGGCGCCGTTTCGGTGCATGGTGTCTGCGGGATTTTCGGAACGATTGCGGTAGGATTGTTTGATTATAAGGACGGACTGTTTTATGGAGGCGGCGTGCATCATCTGGGCATTCAGCTTATGGGGCTGGGGTGCATCATCGCATGGGTTGCGGTGACGATGACGGTTGTGTTCTTTATCCTGAAGAAAACGATTGGGCTACGGGTAACGGCTCAGGAGGAGATAGAAGGACTGGATTCGACAGAGCACGGCTTAGAGTCCGGGTATGCGGACTTTCTGCTGAGGGAGCTGCATTAAAAGAGGGGGGGGGTATCGCTTTCG
>CANDKL010000186.1 GCA_947385255.1 uncultured Roseburia sp.
ATATGA
Organism: uncultured Roseburia sp.; assembly: GCA_947385255.1. Taxonomy (GTDB): domain Bacteria; phylum Bacillota; class Clostridia; order Lachnospirales; family Lachnospiraceae; genus Roseburia_B. The sequence continues at coordinate 7 of CANDKL010000186.1, forward strand.
GGCTGTGACTGGAGTTCAGACGTGTGCTCTTCCGATCTGCATTCCATCGTTACGGCGCGCAGGCGATCTTTCACATCCTCCATTTCGTCCATGACAAAGCCGAATGCTTCCTTTAATCCACGCTTGAGCTTTTCTGTATGTTCCTCTGTCACCGCGCCGCTTACGATTTGCTCCAGCAGGTTTCTGGTCGGATTGCTTACGTAGTCGCTGATGCCCTCCGTTTCATCCCATTTCCTTAAGCGCTCTGCCAGCGCCTTCCAGTCTGCGGCCTCCCGGCTGCAAAGCTGCATTGTCTCCTTCAGCTGTGCAAGCTCCTCTCTTTTTTTACCGAAATCGCTGCCGAACAGCTCTGCCGTAAGCTTCGCCAGCTCTTCCCGCTTCTCTCTTAAGCTTTTCCCAAGCTCCTCATCCTGCTTTTCAAAGGACAAAAGCTTTGCTTTCGCATCGTTTCGCTCCTCCTCCTTTGCTGCCAGCTGCGCCTTTCTGTCCTCAATATCCAGGATTTTTAAAAGCTCCTCTGCTTCCGCCTCCTTTGTGCGCGCATCTGTAAGCGCCTGGTCATGACGGCGGATCTCCTCCAGCAGCTCAATTTCCTGCTCCAGCGTTTCCACCTGTTCCCGGATTTCGCGGTATGCCGCAAGCTGGTCGCTGATCGCCGCAATCGTATCCTCTCTGCTCCTCGGGAACATATAATCCTTGATAAACTGCCCCGTGCCGTTTGCCATGCGCAGAGCAATCGCGCTTTTTTCCATCGTTTTAAACCGCCCTGCGTCCACATAGCCGAAAATCACATCGTTTACCGTATTCAGATAGGCCTCCTGCGTCGGATAAATCCGGTTGATCGGAACCGGAGGTCCGCCGCTTTTTTCTTCGGCCCGCTTTTGAATCAGCTGCTGCAGCTGTCCGTATGTATAGGGGATCTGCCCCGCAGACAGGTATTCATCCTCCGGAAAGCCGCCCTGATGACTGAAATAGCAGTATTTATGAAGCTCTTTATCGCCCCTTGCCACCTCAAAGGATACACCGATACACACTCGCTCCTGGCTGCCTGTATCCTTAAGCTCTAACACTACCTGCGAACAGAAATCCCGATCCTTGCGGTTGGCCGTGCCGTCCTTCTGCTCCCCTCGAAGGTAGCTAAACACGCTTCTTTTATTCTTCGTATCGTCCGCCGCTTTATTCAAAAAATCATTTCGGACGCTTCCGTATAACACCACCTGCATCGCATCCATTACCGTCGATTTCCCTGAACCGCTTTTCCCGCTGAACAGGTTGACATATTCATGAAAGCAAATCACCTGGTGTGCAATTCCGCCCCAGTTATTCATCAGCATCCTGGTAAAAATCTTCTTCGGCTGCTTCACCTTCCGCATCCTCCTCTCCATACCGTTCTAAAAGCTCCGCAAGCATCGCCTGGCTTAAGTAAAGATGAATGGTACTGTAAATATAAATCGGTGTTTCATCATCCATATCCTTCAGCGCTCCCGGATACTCCAGGATCTGATGCCTCTTCATCAGGGCCAGCGCCTCGTTCCATTCCAAATCCGTCAGGCGCCGGTTTAAAAGATTGGTATTTCTCCCGTATTCTCTGATTTCTCCCAGGCTCGTCACCGCCTCGTCCAGACCGTTTCCAATCATCTTATCCCGGTAAATCAGCTTTACCAGCAAAATCAAAATGGTAGCGGTCTTAGAAAGCTGCTCCGCCGGTACGCCTTCCCCCGCCAGCCGGAAAATATGCTCCCTCGCATCGTGTATTAGCTCACAGCCCAAAGCCTCCAGATACGCTTCTATAAACGCACGATGTCTGACACAGACCGCGTACTGCTCATTATCCACCGGAGCCCGCGTCACCGGGTCGTATTTTTCCTGTAAAATACAGGTCTGCCGGAACAGGCCTGCAAGGGTCCTTCTCAGCTTGTCCGCCTCTGTGACCGACAATCCTTCCATATAATTAACCATGTTCCTTCCTCCCTGAAACGGAAAATCCGGAATAGCAAAAGCCGTCCTCCGTCACAAATTCCCCGCCCGTTTTTACCTCGGCCGCATGATCCAAAGACTCGGTCGCCTCCTGCCATACAAACAGCAGCTTTTCCAGATCCTCTACGGACTGTACCGTCTGATCGGTCACGCGAAATACTCCGTCCGTTTCGTTTTCCTTCCAAAATTCCTCCAGCTGCGCCTGGGTATACAGCGGCTTTACCACAAAATCGCCAAAATCCCCTGACAGTTCCTCCCACAGCTCGACCGCCTGCGGCGCAAACTCCTGCTTTACCGCGTTTCTCGGCCGCGCAAAGCTCTTTTCCTTCACCACAGCAAACTGCTTTGTAAGGCCAAGCCCGCGCGCCAGCTCCTTAAGCAGTTCCTCCTGCTCCCGGCTTTCGCAAAGCAGCTTTACAAAGGCATGGGTCCGATCCTCCTTTGCATCTCCTTCCGTAAGAAGATAACGGATACGCGCCGCCGCCCGCTTTGCAAAAATCCGCTTCTGGTCGATGAGCTGGCCGTAACGCCGTTCGATTCCGTCAAACTCCCGGCTGATCCGAAGCAGCAGCTCTATTGCCTCTTCGCATTCCAAAACCGCCTTCCTGCCCTGCGGCTTCACGCCGTCCTTTTTTGTGCCCTCTGCCGCTGCTTCTACCAGGCTCTGCTTTCTCGCCCCGGTTTCGGCCAGGCTTTTATCCAGCAGCTCCTTTATTTCCTCTTTATACCGGTAAAAGCTGTCTGTTGTCGTCAGGATCGCATATTTTTGGCTGTGGCTGTTGTTGATTTCATCGATCAAAACCTGCTGGATACCGATAAACGTCCTTTGCGCAGAAAGCTCCTCAAAATAGCCCCGGATTCCCTCCTGCATATCCGACAGCATCTGCTGCAGGGACTGCGACATGTGCAGGGCGCTTTTTAAAATTTCATTGTTTTTCACGGTATCGGAATAATAAGTAAACAAATAGCTGTAAACCGCCAGAATGCTGCTGCGCTCCAGCCGATCGCCCTCCTCAAGCAGACGGCGGAATACCTCTATAAACATCTGGCTGTAATCCGGAACGGAAACCACATACCGGTTCAGCCTTTCATCATAATCCCTCCTAATCCATCCCCAGGCCTCCAGGCGGCGCAGCATGACAGAGGGCATGTCCTGACGAGCCAAAAGCCCGTCCTCCTCATCGGCTTCGCCAGGCTTCTGCCGCTCCATGCCAAAGACCATTTTTTCACGGATAATCTCCTGGCACTCCTCCTCGGTCAAACCCAGCAGGGAATACGACTGGCTGCCCTCTTCATAGAGCGCAAGCAGAGCCCTCTGATATTCGTCTACATATTTGCTGGAAAACAGCTTATAAAATTCCTTTGGCACGCCCCTCATTCATACACCTCCACATGCTTAAGCTCCGCCGTCAGTTCCCCCTTTAAGTATTCCATCGCATCCTCATAGCTCACGCTCCTGTCCTGGTTGATCACATCCAGCACCAGCCCCAGGCTGTCGTGCACGATTCTGTCTTCCGGCGTCAACGGGCGGGTTTTGATGTGCGGGATGATTTTTTCCATATAATAGATCCCCAGATCCTGCTCCCCAAACCAGGGGCTTTTGTAGCTTTTTAATTCCGGGGCCTCCTCATACGGCTTTTTCGCCGGTGTCAAAAGAGCAATGGAATTGATTGCCCTTGCCCCCTCGGTAGATAACGCGGCAAATTTAATAAATTCCCAGGCCAGCCGCTTGTCCTTACAGGTCCGGCTGATTCCCATAGTCGTACCACCCAGATTTGCATTGCCCTCGGGAGCGCTCATTAAGCCCCAGTGCCCCTTTCCGGCTCCGGTTTTGTCATAGGATTGAATCGTAAACTGTACCGTCCAGGTGGCGCAGGTGGTAAAAATATGGCTGTCCTCGTTGAAGGCCGCATTCCAGGCGGGCGTCCAGGCCACCAGATCGTCCGATATATGCTCGTCGCGGAACCGGCAGACCAGCTCTAAGGAACGGCCAAAGGTCTTTTCTACGTCGATTTTGCCGTCGTCTGTCCAGGCCAGACCCTGTTGCTCCTGGGTAAACTGCCGCAGATCGCTTAAAGAAAACCACATATAGACACTGCCGCCGCTTTTTTCATAGACCTCCTTTCCCTTTTCGATGAAGCTGTCCCAGTCCGGCATCATCGCCTCCAGCTTGGCCGGATCGTCCGTACCCAGATATTTTTTGGCCAGATCCCGCCGATAGGCAAGCCCTGCCGGAGAAAGGGACTGCTCTATGCCGCATACGTTTCCTTTGGTATTAACCATATGCGGCCGGAGATATTCATAAATCTCAGACAGGTCAAAGTGATAGGGCGCTTGCTCCAACGGCTCCCACATATCCAGCTCAAATACCTCGCCCCTGTTGTCAATAATCGCCCATGCAATATCCGGAAGCTCGCCGCCGGAAATCAAAGCGGTTTCATATTTCTGCGGCAAATCCTTGTGTTCCACCTCCGTATAGTCAAATTCTACCTTCGGGTACTTTTTTTGAAACGCCTCTGTTACCGTCCTGTAATAGTCCTCATCCCATCCCCACATCGAAAGCGTTCCCTCATAATCCCTGGGAAGCGGCTCGTCATAAGGAATTTCCGCCTTCTCCTGCTGCACCGTCTGCTTTTTTGTCTGTCCCTCCGGCTGCCCCGCCTCTTTAAAAGCACAGCCTGCCAGCAGCCCCGCCAGCAGAAGAATTCCGATCGGCCCGACTCTCCTTTTCAATCACCCTCACCCTTTCCATTCCGTGCTTTTTCCTCATGCTCCTCTGCTCTTGCAAGCGGCAGCTTCAGCAAAATACCCGTGCCGCCCGCTTCTCTTTTCCGAATCTCCATCCCGTAAGCTTCGCCGTACAAATAACGTATCCGATCCCTGACGTTGCTGATGCCGATGTGCTTGCGCCCGCCCCGTCTGGACAAGGTTTCCTCCCCGTTCCGGAAGCGTTCCATATATTCCTCCGCTATTCCAACGCCGTCGTCCTCCACCAGAATCCGCAGCTCCTTCTCTTCCTCCCAAACCCGGACCTGGATCACTCCCGGCCGCTCCGTGGGCAAAATACCATGCAGAATTGCATTTTCCACCAGCGGCTGAATCACAATCCTCGGAACCTTACACTGCTTCAAGCCTTCACTGCACCGGATTTCTGCCGTAAATATGTCCGGGTAGCGGTATTTCTGGATGCTTAAATAGCTTTCCGTCAGATCAAGCTCCTTTTCCAGCGTAGTCTCTACGCTCTCCTCTCCGACCGCCAGTGTGCTGTGCAGCGTGTTAATCAGTGCATGGACAATCTCCACCACGTCCTTGTTTTTTCCCGCCGCCGCCAGATATACCACCGTGTTTAAAACATTGTACAAATAATGGGGATGGATCTGGGACAAGGTAATGTCATACTCCATTTTATGCTTCTGCTCCTCGTATCGGATGCGCTCCTCCTCCCCCTTTTGAAGCTGCTTTAGCATATGTCCGAAGGAATGGTACAGCATTTCAATTTCGTCGCCCGTATGGACTTCCTCCACTGCCTCCAGCTTTCCGTATTCAATCTTTTCCATCTGGGCCGACAGTCTGGTAATCGGCCGGATCATGCTTTCCATCCGTCTGGAAATGAAAACCAGTATCAGGCTTACGGAAAACAGAAACGAGTACAAAAAAAACAGCAGCACAAAACTGCTTCTCCTCCACAGATATCCGCTGGTTACCAGCGTGCAGAGCCGAAAGCCCGCCCCTTCAATCTCTTCGCAGATCAGATAGCCGTTTGCCGTTTTATATATGCCCTCTGCAGGCTCGCCCTGCTCCTTTAAACAGCGGGAAAGCTCCCCGTCCGGATCCTGTCCGTACAGCAGGGTGCCATGATTCCCAAATACACAGATGTAATTGTCCGCCCCGGCATAGGTATGCACCGGCTCCAGAAAATACTCCATCCCGCACTCTATATAAAGCGTTCCCCTGCGCTGTCCGAACTGATGCTTATCAAACATCTGCATCTGAAAGCAAATCAGAGCGGCGCCGTACGGATCGGAAAAGCTGTATTCGCCCTGGCCGTCATATTTTGCAATTTCCTCCTGCTGCAGCTTATTCTGGATATAAGCCGTATCAATCGTGCTGTAGCTGCTGCCATAATGCGTCCCGTCCTCCATTTTGATAATCGTATCCCGGATATAGCTGCGCAGGCTCCCGTAAAAAACCAGACGCTTCGCCACCTTGCTGCTGCGCCTCCTCCGAAGGTATTCACTCCCGGACACCTCTTCCTCAAGCAGCCGCTGCAGCTCTTCGTCAATCAGGATGCTTTTTGCAAATTGCCGGATA
>CANDKL010000187.1 GCA_947385255.1 uncultured Roseburia sp.
CTCGCCGATCCGGACGCTTTTGGATACGAAAAAGGTGCGGGCGTTTCTGGACAGTCCGTCGGATTATGGAAAGCCGTGGTATGGACAGCTTATGGCGGGGCCGCAGATGCTGGCGTTTATGCTGCAGGTAGAGTACTGGATGAGGGCTTACCGGATTCGGATTGTGTAGAGAGAGGGGATTGGAAAGGGATACGTCGGAGAGCGGGCAGGGGATACGGCGGCGGAGGCTGCTTTTTTGCCGGTGGAATAGGAGCGTCCCCGCCGCCAAAGCCTCTCCCTGGCGGCGCTTCCCCCACCCTCAATCCCCCCTCTTAAATACCTGCATCACCTCTTCCTTTGCCTGATCATAATCATAATTCTTTGTAATGGTCTCCACCACCTGCTCTGCAGTATACCGATAAATCAATGTCCCGGTCTGATCACAAAACACATACCCGGCAAATAACAGCGCGGCAATCAAGAGCCGTATCTTGATAAAGAAAACATCACGATCTCCCTCTTCCTTCGCAGCCGGATTCTTTTCAAACTCATATCGGCGCCCCGGCGCATCGAAGGACTGCCGGACCTTTTGTACGTACGCCCTGCGCGCTTCCACATCTTCCATTCGCATTGGTCGGATTCCCCTTTCTTTTTTATTATCCTATGAAGGGATCGTCCCATTTTATGCAAAAAAGTACGGCAGCCTACAGCTTATGGTAATATGGGCAGATGTCCTCATAATGTCCGTCCTTCATCCGAAAGCCTCCCGGGATCGTTCCAAGCTGTACAAACCCCAGACGTTCATAGAGATGTCTTGCATGGGTATTCGCTGCCACGACGGCATTGAACTGCAGCACCCGGTAGCCCCGCCGTTTCCCCTGTTTCAGACAGTCCAGAACCAGCTTTTCTCCGATATGCCCGCCCCTTTTGTCCGCCCGGACCGCATAGCTTGCGTTGCAGATATGCCCGCATCTTCCGATGTTATTCGGATGCAATATATAAAGGCCCAGGATTTCTCCCGTTTCCTGGTTCACGGCTACCGCATTATAATCCTGCGATGCAAAAAAAGCGCTTCCTGTTTCTGCATTTAAAAGCTCCTCCTGCGGAAATGCGTTTCCCTCTTCCACGACCTCATTCCATATTTCTACCATAGCTGTCAAATCTCCGTTTTCGTATTCTCGAATCTCTATTTCCATTACGGAACCTCCTCGTCTGTTCTATAAATAAAAAAGCAGGCCGGCCCGGCCGTCTTATTTTAACGTATCACTGTGATTAAGCACCAGCGTGCTGTATAAAAACAGGATGTCCGACGACTGAAAATCCACAAGCTGCCCCAGAACATCCGGGTGCATGTAACGGATATCCACCAGTGTAATCCTGGAATACCCGCTTACCAGAAGCGGCGCGAGGCCAGAGGCAAAGGAATCCCGAACAATCACCAGCTTTTTTTCTTCCGGCGCCGCCTGGTTTTGTATCGTCACTAAGGACAGCGGACCGGATAAAAACAGCTCGTAAGGGTCCTTTCCCATGCCCCGTTCCAAATCATACATTGCAATCTCCTTTTGATTCTGCCCGTCGTATACGGTGCAGCGCTCCATTGCATCCTGTGTCAGATAGTACAGCGTATCCGGCTTTAACGGCAGCGCTGCCTGTCCATAATACACGCCGTAAAAATCCCGTTTTAGCGTATGCGTCTCGTAATCTTCCTCCGGCTCTGCTCCCATCGCCTGCAAAAGCCGGTTTGCCACATCCACAATCCTCTCCTGCCGCCAGTGCGTATCTGTTTTGTAATAATCCTCCCGTTCCAGCAGATCGGAAATCGGAATATATTCTGCGAATGGACAAAGGTCTGCCATTTTCTTTTCAAACGCTTGATAATCCATGGATAAGTGCCCGCTCTCCTTCGCCAGAAAGCAGCCCTTATCCGGAATAACGGACAGAAAAACCTTTGCCCCCTTTGTACGGTATTTTTTACAGACAGCTTCGAAACGCTCTGCCGCGCGGTTTAACGAGTCCTCATCCAGCGGATATTCTACCGCCGCAAGAAACCCGTCCTTTTCATAAATTCCGTTGTTATCCCATCTTTTGAATACCCCGTCTGCCGTAAGGGCCTTTACCGTCCGAAACGCGTCCCGAAATGGAAACGTGTCTGTCGCATAGGCTTCAAACTCCGACATAAAACGTCCGCTTTGCACGGTATCTGCCGACAGTACGGGCCGCCCGGCCAGCCTGCGCCTTTCGCTGTCCGAATAGGCTTCCTTGGGCAAAAAAACGCAGAGTAAAAAACCGCCGCCCATCAGCAGCGCAAATACCGCACAGACTGCGATGCTTTTTTTGGACATATCCATATAGCTCCTGCTCCTCTGTCAAATCCTTTGCTTTAAAAACGAAAATATAAAAATGGATGAAACGATCCATCCACAAGATATGCGGTGATTACCAGCATAAGCAGCGCTGTAAGGGCCGGCTCCAACACCCCTGCCGCCTTACGTCCTGCCGGCTGCTTTAACGCCCTGTTCCATAGGCCGCAGGCTACCGGCGTCGCTCCTATCGCACTGGCAAGCAGGACGCCTGCGAAGCTTTTCAGACAGTACAGCGCTTCTGCCGAAGCAAGCGGAATCCCTCCCGCGCCAAACAGTCCTCCGATTTCTCCAAACGCCTGCTCCGCATTCCCTGCGTGAAACAGCAAAAAGCTGATCAGCACAAAGAAAATGACATAGAGCCGAGACAGTACCCGGCTTTTTTCCAGCACTCTAAGAAACCACAGCTTTTCCGCCGCAAGCAAAACGGCAAACAGCAGACCCCACAGCACAAAATTCCACTCCGCTCCGTGCCAGAGCCCGGTCAGCAGCCACACAGCAAAAAGATTGCAAAGCTGCCGCTTTTTCCCCCTGCGGCTTCCTCCCAGCGGAATATAGACATAATCTCGAAACCATGTGCCAAGCGAGATATGCCACCGCCGCCAGAATTCCGTAATGCTTGCCGAAATAAACGGATAATTGAAATTTTCCGGGAACCAAAAGCCGAATATCCTTCCCAGCCCCACGGCCATATCACTGTAGCCGGAAAAATCAAAATAAATCTGCAGCGCGACGCCAAATGCGTACAGCCAGTACAAAAGAACCGACTTTTCCTGCGAGGCTAGGCATGCACTGCAAAGCTCCCCCAGCTGATCGGCCAGAAGGACCTTTTTCGAAAGCCCAAGCACAAAGCGGCGTATTCCCTCCGCCGCACCCTCAAACGTATGCCGCCGGTCTTTTAAGGCGGCGGAAATAGCTGTATAACGCACAATCGGCCCGGCCACAAGCTGCGGAAACATCGCAATATATGCCGCCAAATCCAGAATATTTTTCTGCGCCGCTTCCCCGCGGTACACATCCGTCGTATAGCTGATGATCTGAAAGGTATAAAAGCTGATACCAATGGGCAGGGATACGCCGGGCAGCGGAATCGAACTCCCCGTCAGTGCATTGAAATTCCGGATTCCAAAATCCGTATATTTAAAATACAGCAGAAAGGAAAGGCTTATCCCCGCAGAAAGCACAGAAATATACAGCCCTGCCCGTTTTCCCCGGTACCGTTCAATGATCAGTCCGGCCAGATACCCCTGTACAATGGCAATCCCCATAAAGGCCACGCCTCCCGGCTCTCCCCAGGCATAGAAAAAAAGGCTGCCGAGAAGCAGCGCCGTATTTTTAAACCGTTTGGGGGATAAAAAATACAGCGCTGCCATTATGGGAAGAAAATAATAGAGAAAAGTAATACTAGAAAACAGCATAAGAATCAGGCAACCGGCCTTTCCGTAACCAGCTCGGCGCCATTTAATTCAGACAGTGCATGCGTTTTAAAGGTTTCCACCAGCCCTGCTTCGCCGAACACAGCTATGACATACGAATCCCCCACCCGAATTAAAATCAGCGTATCCGGCTGTCCGCAAATCCACTGCCTGGCCAGAATATTCTCTTCCAGCGCTTCGGTAAAGCTGTCCCTGTCAGCACTGTCTTTTAAATGATACGCCGCTCCGGTAAAGCTATTCGCATTCATCATATGCACCAGGGAGGCCACATCATCTATTTTTTCGTATTCACTTTGCGGCAGCCCAAGCTCCGCATCCAGCTCGGCTTTTTTTCGGATATCATACACGCCCGGCGCATCCGTAACCGCATGCTCCGCGTCTCCGCCATAGGAGGAAAACAGCTCCTCCTCTGCATAGGCGTCTGTAACTGCGGTCAGCACGTCCAATGCCTGTGCATATTCCGGCGCGTCCGCTTCCCCTTTACTCCCGGAGCCCTGCTGCCCGCCTCCGCATCCGGCCCATACCAAAACCATAATTACCGCGAATAATAATCCTGTCCTTTTTTTCATCGCCTGATTCTCCATTCTTAATTTTATCGGTTTCGCACACCACGCTCCCGTTCCCCCTGTCTCCCAAAATACCGGTAATACCATTATCCTTCCCCGTCACATCACGCTCTATACAGTCTGAATATTCCTTCGGCGCCAAATGGAGCATTACGCCGCCCTCATTCCGGACAAATATGGTTTTCACTCCAGGGCCCCAAGCATTGTTTCGGGATCGGAAGCAGCCTTGACCTTATCATTGGCTTTTAAAATCATGCCCTCCTCATCAATCAGATAGGTCGTGCGTACCACACCCATATACGTCCTTCCGGCCATTCTTTTTTCATGCCAGACGTCGTAGACCTGAATCGCTTTCAGCTCCGGATCTGCCAGAATCGGAAAGGCAAGGTTGTTTTTTTCCTCAAATTTCTTATGGGAAGCCACCGTATCCTTGCTGATTCCGACGACCGCCGCTCCCTTTTCGAGAAACTGCGGATACCGCTCCGAAAATCCGCAGGCCTGCTTGGTACAGCCCGCCGTATTGTCCTTCGGATAGAAATAGAGGATTAGCTTTCGGCCCCTGTAATCCTCTAGGCTGTGCAGCTTTCCATTTTGATCCGGCAATTGAAAATCCGGTGCTTTCGTTCCTGGTTTTAACATAATTATCTATCAAGCTCCTTTCTTATGATTTCTTTGCAATACGTTCACTTCGTTCTTCTGTTTTGTTTTTGTATTGTAACATAGCAAAGATGACTTGTAAATTGGTTTGAAAACACTCCAGCTTTAAAAGGTATTTTTTGGCTACTTTTCATGGGGTGGGGAAATGTTTGTCGTAGGTATTTGGTTTTCATTCGATAGCCACGCTCGGTGCAATCATTTCATATAAATCCATGCATCTATCCCAATCATCTAATTTGTAGTAAAAAACCAGCCATGAAAGTTCTTCTCATGACTGGTTTCACTGTAAATTGGTTAAAACATTATTTAAAAAGCATCTGAAAAATTATTTGCTTTTTAAATGAAAACAAAATATTCATAGTCTCTTATAAAAACCAATCCATATAAAAGAATATGACAAATAAGAATATTATAATAACATCAAGCCCGTTCCTCCACTTTTCGTATTTGTTTCTTAAAATCGCGCTTATAGAAAATGCCAAAAACACAATACTTTTTAAGATATTATCCTGAGAATAAATTGTCGCAAACAAATAAATAACTGATATAAGCAAAAGTATTTTATAAGACATCTCCTGTTCTCCGATAGCTTTTTGTTATTCTACCACCCAATAATAATTCGTTCTATTATATAAATGGTACTGATAAGAATTTGGAGGATACGGATTTGTTATTCCTCCTTTAGTAGTTATCAATCGCTTATTTTTTTATCTTGTCTTATTTCGTCTTTCAACTGCTACGGAATGTTCGGGTCAAACATGCCTACAATTATGCTTTTTCCAACAGAGTGTTCACCCAGCTTCACAGCAAAGCTTCCGACAAAATTTGTGACTTTTTCTTTCATCCCCTCGTGCCTCCTCTCTTTTATGTTATCCTAATTATAATATACTTCTATGCTTAATAGACAATTTTGTCATAAAAGGCAGAAATTGGAGAATTTTCGTAAATTTATAAGATATTTTGAAACGTTTATTATGAATAATCGTTGATTTTTTACTTTGTTTATATTATAATCCTACACGAAATTACTATGGAAAGGTGAAACGATATTATGACGCTGATAAATTTCATTCCGTTACTCATACTGAATGCACTTGGTTACTTTATACCCACCTGCTGTTTTTTGCCTTCCAAACTTACCTTAAAACAAAAAGCAGGTTTTTTTGTATTCTTCTTATTAATCTGTTTTTTATGATGCACACTTTGGGAAATGCGGGAGTCGTTTTTGTGGTTCTTGGCTCCAGCAGTTATTTTTCTCTTGTTTTTAAAAACCCCGCAATAAATATATGTGCTTT